>CAKSUH010000018.1 GCA_934500855.1 uncultured Eubacteriales bacterium | reverse complement strand
GGTATATCCCGTGGGACGACGATATCGATCTCGGAATGTTGCGGGAGGATTACGAGCGGTTCGTTTCGGTTTTCAATGAAAGCAATGATCGCTATCGCGTGTTAAGCTTTGAATGGGATCCCGATTTCGGATTCCCGTTTGCAAAGGTCTGCGACACAACCACGGTTTTGTACGAGCCGGATGAGCGTGGGCGCAAACTGGCGATCAACATCGATATTTTTCCCTATGACCGCGCGCCGGATGACGATGCGGTTGCAAATGAAATGTTTGACAGGCGGGACGCATTGCGGCGGGTTTATTCGATCCGGCATGACAGGACCTTCGGCAATCCCGCAGCAAAAGCTCTGCGCGAACTGCGGAAGTTGGGATACCGGTTGTTCCGCCCGAACGCAACCGTCCGGCAGATGATCGACAACGCCACCCGTTTTGCCAAGGCTGACACGAAGCGGGTGGGGGATTTTACCGGCTTTTCCCGCATGATGTGCGACCGTCGGGTGTTCGATTCCTTTGTCCCGGTGGAATTTGAAGGCAAGCAATACAAAGCGCCCGTCGGTTGGGACGAATGGCTGACCTGCTACTACGGCGACTATATGCAGCTCCCGCCCGAAAACGAGCGCGTGACGCATCATTCGTTTGTGGCTTATCGGAATGACGGGGAAGCATAACGGAACAGCGGAACAGGAAACAGCAGAAGTCGAAGATCTGATAAATAACGGTATTTTATCCGTAAAGGAGCAGATATGATCAACTTTACAGTCGGACCCGTACAGTCGGACGAATGTGTGCGCAGAATCGGAGCGGAGCAGGTTCCGTATTTCCGAACCCCGGAATTTTCGCAGGTGATGCTTGAAAACGAACGCCTGATGCTGGAGTTTGCAAAGGCGCCCGAAGGCGCAAGGACGGTATTTCTGACGGGTTCCGGAACCGCCTCCATGGAAGCCGCCGTGATGAATACGCTCTCTCCGTCGGACCGTGTGATTCTGGTGAACGGAGGCAGCTTTGGGGCAAGGTTTGAGGAGCTTCTTACGCTTCACGGAATCCCGCACGATGTCATCCGCCCCGAGCCGGGCAAAAAGCTGACGGCGCAAATGCTGGAGCCGTTTGACGGGAAGGGATACACGGCATTTGTTGTGAACATACACGAAACATCCACAGGCGTGCTGTATGACGCGGGTCTGATTCATGAATTCTGTCAACGGAACGGACTGTTTCTGATTGTGGATGCAATCAGCTCTTTTATCGCCGATCCGATCGATATGGAGGCACTGGGAATCGATGTGATGATAACAGGGTCGCAGAAGGCATTGGCTTGCTCGCCCGGTATTTCCGTGATCATGCTGTCTCCCGCCGCGATCGACCGTGTTCATCGCATGGATCCCAAGATTCTGTATCTGAATCTGAAAAGTGCGTTGGTAAACGGAGAACGGGGACAGACCCCGTTTACCCCGGCGGTCGGAACGCTGTTGCAGATTCATGCCCGCCTGAACGAGATTGCCGAAAAGGGCGGAATCGGGCGGGAGACCGAACGCATTGCGAAGCTGGCAACCTATTTCCGCGAGCGGATTGCGGATCTGCCGTTTGCATTCTTCTCCGAGTCCATGTCCAATGCCTGCACGGCGCTCCGCCCGTTGACTGCCTCTGCGGCGGATATCTTCACGGTGCTGAAAGACGAATACGGCATCTGGGTCTGCCCGAACGGCGGCGCATTGCGGGAAACGGTATTCCGCGTCGGTCATATCGGCGCGCTGAATGAGGCGGATTACGATCGGCTGATTACGGCGTTCCGCGATATGCGGGCAAAAGGCATCCTCTGAAAACGGAGGACTGTATGGTAAAAGTAATCACTTACGGGACCTTTGACCTGTTGCATAACGGTCACATACGGCTTCTGCAACGCGCGAAAGCATTGGGCGATTACCTTATAGTCGGGGTTACTTCGGATGACTTTGATAAAATGCGCGGGAAGATCAACATTCAGCAGTCGCTGATCGAGCGGATGGAAGCGGTAAAAGCGCTCGGCATTGCCGATTTGGTGATTGTGGAGGAGTACGAAGGACAGAAGATTGATGATATCCGGAAATATGAGGTGGATATTTTCACGGTCGGTTCGGATTGGGTAGGAAAGTTCGACTATCTCAACGATTACTGTCGCGTGATCTATCTGCCCCGCACGGAGGGCATTTCCTCCACGGAGATCCGTTCGGCTCAACGGAATCTGCGCCTCGGCTTTGTGGGGGAATCCCATCTTGTGGGAAAATTCCGCAAGGAATGCTCCTATGTCAACGGGGTTGATGTTGTCGGAATCTGCTCGGCGGATCGCAGGTTTCTGATGAATTACGATACGCTGCGCGTCCGCACGCAGGATTACGGCGAGCTGCTGGAGCAGGTGGACGCGGTTTATATCGCGTCGCACCCCTCCGTGCACGCAGAGCAGATCCGGCTTGCCCTGAACAAAGGGATTCATGTGATCTGCGAGTCGCCGATTGCCATGACGGAGCAGGAATGCCGGGAGCTGTTCCGCTTGGCGCATGAGCGGAGCTGCGTGTTGATGGACGCGATCAAAACGGCGTACTCGACCGCATACAGCCGCCTGTTGTGTCTGCTCAAAAGCGGAAAGATCGGCAGAATCCGCTCGGTGGACGCAACCTGTACCAGTTTGCGGGAGGTGCGGGCGGACGACCCGGCGTTTTTGGCGCGGGAGTGGAACAGTATGTGCTTCTGGGGACCGACGGCGATGCTCCCGGTCTTTGAACTGCTGGGAACCGATTTCCGCAGGGCGGAAACGGTCTCGCTGTTTGCCGATCCGCAGAAGCGGTTTGATACTTTTACGAAAATCGATTGGATCTACCCGGACGCGGTTGCCTCGATCAAAATCGGAAACGGCGTGAAATCCGAGGGTAGCCTTGTGGTCAGCGGATCGAACGGGTATCTGTATGTTCCCGCTCCGTGGTGGAAAACCGACTATTTTGAAGTCCGGTACGAGGACATCAACGAAACGAAAAAGTTTTTCTATCAGCTGGACGGCGAAGGCATCCGGTATGAAATCGTTGCGTTTGTGCGGAACATTCTGAACGGCAGACTGCACAGTTCGGTCCCCGAGGAGGTTTCCGCAAAAATCTGCGCCATGATCGAAAAGTCCGCGGATGCGGAGCTGTCGCACTGAAGAACATCATAAAACAAATCGGGAAGATTAAAGATTAGGAAGGTAAAGAAAATGTCACTCTTTCAAAACAAGACCCTGCTGATTACGGGCGGGACAGGTTCGTTCGGCAACGCGGTTCTGAACCGTTTTCTCCGCACGGATATCGGCGAGATCCGCATTTTCTCCCGCGACGAGAAGAAGCAGGACGATATGCGCCACGAGTTTCAGGCGAAGATGCCCGAAGTGGCGGACAAAATCAAGTTCTATATCGGCGATGTGCGCGATCTGCAGTCCTGCCGCGGCGCAATGTGCGGCGTGGACTACATTTTCCACGCGGCGGCGCTCAAACAGGTTCCCTCCTGCGAGTTCTTCCCGATGGAAGCCGTCCGCACCAATGTCATCGGCACCGACAATGTGCTGACCGCCGCAATCGAAGCGGGCGTGGAGTGCGTGATCTGTCTCTCCACCGACAAGGCGGCGTATCCGATCAACGCCATGGGCATTACCAAGGCGATTGAAGAGAAGGTTGCGGTGGCAAAGTCCCGCAATTCGGGCAAGACCAAGATCTGCTGCACCCGTTACGGCAATGTCATGTGCTCGCGCGGCTCGGTCATCCCGCTCTGGATCGACCAGATCAAGAACGGCAACCCGATTACCGTCACCGAGCCGAAGATGACCCGTTTCATCATGTCGCTGGAGGAGGCGGTCGACCTGGTGCTCTTTGCCTTTGAGCACGGCGAGAACGGCGACCTGCTGATCCAGAAAGCGCCCGCCTGCACCATCGGCACACAGGCGCAGGCGGTCTGCGAGCTGTTCGGCGGGAAGAAGGAGGATATCAAGGTGATCGGTATCCGCCACGGCGAAAAGATGTATGAAACGCTGCTGACAAACGAGGAGTGCGCGAAAGCGGTTGACATGGGCAACTTCTACCGCGTCCCCGCCGACAACCGCGGGCTGAATTACGACAAGTACTTCAAGGAGGGTGACGAGAAGCGCAATGTGCTGACCGAGTTCAACTCCAACAACACGCGTCTGCTGGATGTGGAGGAGACCAAAGCGAAAATTGCGTCGCTTGCCTACATTCGGGAAGAGCTTGCAAAGGTGGGAAAATAAATGTTTGAGAATGTGAAGTGGCAGGAAAACGGCAGGCTGAAGCTGCTGATTATCGTGGGAACGCGCCCCGAAATCATCCGCCTTGCCGCCGTGATTACCAAGTGCCGCAAGTATTTCGATACCGTTCTTGCCCACACGGGGCAGAACTACGACTACAACCTCAACGGGGTATTCTTCAAAGACCTGAAGCTGGCGGACCCCGAGGTTTACCTTGACGCGGTCGGCTCGAACCTCGGGGAAACCTGCGGGAATATCATCGCGAAGTCCTATACGCTCATGGCGGAAATCAAACCCGACGCGGTGCTGGTTCTGGGCGACACCAACTCCTGCCTGTCGGTCATCGGGGCAAAGCGGCTGCATATTCCGATCTTCCACATGGAAGCGGGCAACCGCTGCAAGGACGAGTGCCTGCCCGAGGAAACCAACCGCCGCATTGTGGACATCATCTCCGATGTGAACATGGCGTATTCCGAGCACGCGCGGCGCTATCTTGCCGACTGCGGTCTGCCGAAGGAGCGCACCTATGTTACGGGTTCTCCGATGGCGGAGGTGCTCCGGAACAACCTTGCCGAAATCGAAGCGAGCGACATTCATGCCCGTCTCGGGCTGGAGAAGGGGAAGTATATCCTGCTTTCCGCGCACCGCGAGGAGAATATCGACACCGAAAAGAACTTCACAAGCCTGTTCACGGCGATCAACAAAATGGCGGAAAAGTACGATATGCCGATCCTGTATTCCTGCCATCCGCGCAGCCGCAAGCGGCTGGAGACGAGCGGATTTGAACTGGATCGCCGCGTAATCCGTCATGAGCCGCTCGGCTTCCACGATTACAACTGCCTGCAGATGAACGCCTTCTGCGTGGTGTCCGACAGCGGCACGCTCCCCGAGGAGAGCAGCTTCTTCACAAGTATAGGAAAGCCGTTCCCCGCAGTCTGCATCCGCACCTCGACCGAGCGCCCCGAGGCGCTGGACAAGGCGTGCTTCATCCTCTCGGGAATCGATGAAAAAGGACTGCTTCAGTCGGTTGACACGGCGGTGGAGATGAACCGGAACGGCGATTACGGCGTTCCCGTGCCCGATTATGTGGAGGAGAATGTTTCCTCTAAGGTGGTTAAGATCATTCAGTCCTACACGGGCGTGGTCAATAAAATGGTCTGGAGAAAAGAGCAATGAACATACTGGTAACGGGAGCAAAAGGCTTTGTCGGGCGGAATCTCTGCGAGAATCTGAAGAATCTGCGCGACGGCAAGAACCGCACAAGACCGAACCTCCGGATTGAGGAGATTTACGAGTATGACATCGACAGCACGGCGGAGGAGCTGGACGGATTCTGCGCGAAGGCGGATTTCGTGTTCCACCTTGCGGGGGTGAACCGCCCGAAAGACCCTGCCGAATTCCGCGCGGGCAATTTCGGCTTTACCTCCGTGCTTCTGGACACGCTGAAAAAGCACGGGAACAAGTGTCCCGTGATGATTTCCTCCTCGATTCAGGCAACCTGCATCGGGCGCTACGACGGCGACTACGGCAGGAGCAAGAAAGCGGGGGAGGCGTTGGTATTTGCCTACGGGAAAGAGACGGGCGCGAAGGTGTTGGTCTACCGTTTCCCGAACCTTGCGGGCAAGTGGGCGCGACCGAACTACAACAGCGCGGTTGCAACCTTCTGCAACAACATTGCGCACGATCTGCCGATTACGGTCAACGATCCGTCGGTGGAATTGGAGCTGTTGTTCATCGACGATCTCGTGGAGGAATTATTCGACGCGCTGGAAGGACGGGAGCACCGTTGCGTATTTGACGGCGTGAACACGGTGCTGACCGAGGGCGGCAGGTACTGCGCCGCGCCCGTGACGCACAGGGTGACGCTTGGCTATATTGTCGAGTGCCTGCATCGGTTTCATGATCAGCCGAAAACGCTCGTGATCCCCGAGATCCCGAACGGCAGTTTTGAGAAGAAGCTGTACTCGATGTATCTGTCCTATCTGCCGAAAGAAAAGGTGGCGTTCCCGCTGAAGATGAATATTGACGCACGGGGCAGCTTTACGGAGCTGCTGAAAACCGAAAAATGCGGGCAGGTGAGCGTCAACATTTCCAAGCCGGGGATTACCAAGGGACAGCACTGGCACAACAGCAAGTGGGAATTTTTCATTGTGGTATCGGGTCACGGCATGATTGAGGAACGCAGAATCGGCTCGGACGAGGTTCTGCGGTTTGAAGTCTCGGGCGAGAAGATCGAAGCGGTACATATGCTTCCCGGTTACACGCACAATATCATCAACCTTTCCGACACGGAGGACCTTGTTACGGTGATGTGGGCGAACGAGCGGTTCGACCCCGAGCATCCCGATACGTTCGGAGAACCGGTCTGACGGGGAGAAAGATTTCGGAGGGGCGGGGTTCCCCGCCCCTCCGAAGTTTTTTGGATGATTGCGCGGGGGATCGGGCGGAACCCGCACGCTTTACTTGTGGTATTTGCTCCCGGCGGAGATGCCGAGAGAGCGGTAGAGCGTCTCCAGCAACAGAACGCGCATCAACTGATGGGGGAAGGTCAGACGGGAGACCGACAGGCGCGCGTCACAGGCGGATTTGACTTCGGGAGACAGTCCGTAGGAGGACCCGATGACAAAGCAGGCGGCGCCGTGCGTCTGCCCGATTCGGTCCAACCTGACGGCAAGCTCTTCCGATGAAAGCTGGGTTCCCTCCACGCAGAGCGCGACCCGATAGGCGCGCGGCGGCATTGCGGCAAGCATCTGCTTTCCTTCGGCGGAAAGCGCGGCGGCAATCTCGGCAGCGGAGGGGGAATCGGAAAGCCGTGTTTCGCGCAGGTTGACCGTCTGCAGCCGACAGTAAGCCTGCAGGCGCTTTTCGTATTCCGTCACTGCGTCCCGCAGGTAGTTCTCTTTCAGCGTTCCGACCGTTATCAGCGTCAGGTTCAGCATAGCGCGCAACCTCCGAGATCCATTTCCACCACAACGGAGGGATCCGCCACCGTGACCCGAACCGCGTCGGTCCCGAGCGTCATTTCCACTTCGTCATAGGCGCAGGCGGGTGTGTTGTTCGTCTCGCTCAGATGGGCGAGCATCAGCGCGCGGGTCCCGCCCTCCGCGAGACGGGCGGCAAACGCCGCGCAGTCGGGATTGGAGAGATGCCCGCGGCGGGATGCAATGCGGTCCTTGAGCGGCTCCGGATAGGGACCGCAAACCAGCATTTCGGGGTCGTGATTGGCTTCGAGAATCACCGCCTGACAGCCTGTCAGACCCGTTTCCACGGCGGGTGAGACAAAGCCGATGTCGGTGGCGTAGCCGATACGGAAAAAGCCCGACGGCTCGGGAATTTCGATGCGGTACCCCACGGAGCCGCGACTGTCATGCGGGGTGGGGAAGGAGGTCACCGTAACTCCGCCGGGCAGAACCTCGGTGTGAATCGGCGGATGGGGATGCAGACAGGGCACGACTGCCGCCTCGCGCTCGAGCGGTCCCATGCACGCCTCTGCCAGATGGACCGGAAGAGGGTGCTTTTTGAGAAAGACCGGGAGCGCGCGGATGTGGTCGCCGTGCTCGTGCGTCAGAAAAACGGCGGAGAGACTGTCGGGGTCCACACCGCAGGCAGAGAGCGCCGCACAGAGCGTTTTGGCGTTTCTGCCCGCGTCAATGAGGAATTTCGTCTCTCCCGCAACGATCAGAAAGGCGTTTCCGGTCGAACCGGAATACAGGGAATAAATATGAATACCGTTCATGAAACAAGACTCCGGGCGGGGAAAAGAAACAGGATCACAGTGTCGATCAGCAGGATAAACAGGATGGGCAGAAGGATATAAAGCGCCCATGCGGAGCGTTCCGCGCGCCGTTTTCCGTCTGCAATCATGGCTTCGCGTTCGGCAAGCGGGAGCGCGTCCGAAAGGTCCGCCGCCGTCTTTCCGCGCGTTACGAACCCGCGGTTGTAAATCACATACCACAAGGCAAGCGCGCCGCCCGCCACGATAAAGAGAATGTGCGGATAGAGAAAACCGAGCATGGGCAGTCCGTAATAGAGCACTGCCGCAGGGACGGTGCAGAGCAGGGTGAGGAGCAGCCGTTTGCCGCTCTTGGGAAGGGGGGCGGGGCGTCGCATATCAGATGCGCAGAGCGCCCTCGGGACGGACGCGCAGGACCATGCACCGACCTTCGCCGAATGCCGCGTCCATCACCGCGCGGAATTCCGCAACATCCTCTGCGGGGACGAACGCCTGAACGGTTCCCGCAAAGCCGCCGCCGTGCACGCGCCAAGCCGCACGCTTGCCGGAAAGGACCCGCTCGGCAAGGCAGAGCGCCAGCGAAAGTCCCTGCTCGGAGACATTTTTGGTGGTATACACATTCTGGAGATAGCAGAAGGAGGAGCGACCCGAAGCGATGACATTGGCAAGGAAGGTGTCAAGGTCGCCCGCGCGAAGCGCTTCTTTCTGCGCGGCAACGCGGCGGTTTTCCGCAAAGAAGTGGAGCGCGCGCAGGATGGCACGGTCACCGACCTTTTCGCGCAGGGCGGGGATGGCGGCAATGACCGCGTTCTCGTCGGTATCGCGCAGGACCTCCTTGCCGAAATAAGCCGCAACCGACTTCATTTCGGCGGGGACCGACGCGTAGTCGCCGGTCAGGTCGGCATGGTTACCGCCCGTATTGACAATGCAGAGGTTGTAGCCTGCCGCCGAGAGGTCGAAATCGGTTTTTTCGATTACGGGAGCGGACGGGTCGCGGAAGTCGATGGCGATGATGCCGCCGACCGCGCAAGCCATCTGGTCCATCAGACCGCAGGGCTTGCCGATGAACCGGTTCTCGGCGTACTGCGCCAGCTTTGCGATTTCCACATTGCTGACCTTTCCGTCGTTGTAAACATAGTTGAGGATGTTTCCGATCATGTCCTCAAACGCGGCGGACGAGGAAATGCCCGAGCCTTTGAGCACATTGGAGGTGGTGTAGGCGTCAAAGCCGCCGACCGCAAGACCTTTTTTGCGGAAGCCCGCGACCATGCCCGCGATCAGCGAATCGGATTTTTCGTACCGTGCGGGGTCGGGGTTGCTGTAAGCGTCGAAGTCCACAACATCCTCGGGGAACCCTTCGCTCTTGACGCGGATGACCGATCCTGCGGCGGGGGACGCGACCGCGATGATATCAAGGTCAATGGAAGCGGCGATGACGCAGCCGTGGTTGTGGTCGGTGTGGTTGCCCGAAAGCTCGCTTCTGCCCGCAACCGAGTAGAGCGCCGCCTCGCGGTCGGAGCCGTAAAGCTTTTCAAACTCCTCCACTGCGCGCAGATAGCGCGCCTTTTGCGCCTTCAGCGCATCGGTGCCGTAGATTTCGCAAAAGCGACCGTCCAGAGCAGTCCCTGCGAGTGCCGATTTCAGTTCTGCTGTTTTCATGTTTTTCGTCCTTTCGGATTATTTTGCATTGTGTTTCCGTACTATGTATTATAACATAATCGGGTGTCGGTTGCAAGGTCTTTGTGTGAAAAAGTGGGGTGCGGGACCTCTTTTTTGCACCGCGCGAAAGGTAAATCGGCGAAAAAGGGGGCGCGGTGGAATAAAAACGGGAAAAATCTGAAAAATTTCGGATTTTTTTCGGAAAAGCCCTTTTCAAAGTCGTTTTTTTATTGTATAATAGAAGCAGATTATCGAAGCGTTTTTGGAAAGGATCTGATCGAACATGAAACAGAAGTATACCATTACAGTCGCGGACATGGAGCTGAACATCGTCAGCGACGCGTCGCCCGATGAGGTGGAAAACATCGTCGGAATTCTCGACCGTCGGATGCGCGACATCAACCTGCACAGCCCGAGATGCACCAAAAACGAAGCGGCTATCCTTTGCGCGCTGTCCTATTGCTCCGAGCGGATTGCCATGCAGGAAGCGTTCAAGAAAGTGGAAAAGGATGCGTTCCGCTTTGCGGGCGAGAACGAGAAGCTGAAAAAGACCGTGGAGTCCCTGCAGGAAGAGATCGACAGACTTCGCAAGGATGCGGCGGTCATGCAGTCGATTCTCGACCGTGCGGTGGCTGTGGACAGGGACGAGGTCAAAGCGGAGGCTCCTGCCCGGGTCAGATATGTCCCGAAGCAGTTCCCCGACAAGCAGACGGCGGAAGGCTCGGACGAGCCGGAGCGCGCGGTTGAGGAGGAAACTCCCGTTGCCGAGGCTCCCGCAGTGCCGGCTCCCTCGGCGGCGGTTCCCGCGGTTGCGCCGGAACAGGACGACAGTGTATTCGTGCTGGATGCCGCGAGAAAAGACAAGCGGACGGGAAAGAAGTCCTCGGTCGGCGCGATGTTCGATATGCTGACCTATGAGGATGTCTGATTCCGCACGGATGCCGTCGGAACCGAGACACCCCGAATTGCTATGCCCCGCAGGCTCCATGGCGTCGCTCGAAGCGGCGCTGGAGGGCGGGGCTGATGCTGTCTATTTAGGCGGTACGCAGATGAATGCCCGCGCAAACGCGCGGAATTTCGGCGCGGAAGAACTGCGCGCGGCGGTCCGTCTGGCTCACGCTTACGGGGTTAAGGTCTACCTGACCCTGAACACGCTTGTCACCGACCGCGAGCTTTCCGCCTTTACGGACGCGGCAAAGGATGCGGCGCGGGCGGGCGTTGACGCGCTGATTGTTGCAGATGTCGGCGGCGCGGAGCGTCTGCGGCGGGAGATGCCGTCCATGGAACTGCACGCCAGCACGCAGATGTCGGGGCACAACAGCGCCATGGCGCGCGATCTTGCCGAAAGAGGGTTTACCCGCATGGTGGCGGCGCGGGAAATCTCACACGCGAATCTGGCGGCGCTGCTGGAGCGATCGCCGATTGAGACCGAGCTGTTCGTGCACGGCGCGCTTTGCGTCTGCCATTCGGGGCAGTGCCTGTTTTCGTCACTGGTTGGGGGCAGGAGCGGCAATCGCGGGGAGTGCGCGCAACCGTGCAGGTTACCGTACCGCGCGAAAACGGGGGAGTATCCGCTTTCCCTGCGGGATCTTTCGCTGGCAAAGCAGGTTCCCGAACTGGCACGGCTCGGCGTTGCCTCCTTCAAGATCGAGGGGCGGATGAAGGCGCCCGAATATGTTTACGAGGTGGCGCGGACCTTTCGCCGTCTGATTGACGAGAATCGCGGCGCGACCGACGCGGAGATGCGCCGCCTTGCCGAGGCATTCAGCCGCGGCGGTTTTACCGACGGCTATTACACCGGAAACATCGGACACGGGATGCTCGGGGTACGCGGCGATGCGGACAAGGAAAAGAGCCGCGCGATTGCGCCGTTCGGGGGCTTGATCCGCAAGGTCCCACTTGCGGTCACCGTGCGGATGATGGCAGGGGAGCCGATTACGCTGACGCTTTCGGACGGCGCGCGTTCCGTTACGGTAGCGGGGGACATTCCGCAGGCGGCGCGGACGGTGCCGATGACCGAAGAAACGGTCCTGCGGTCGCTCTGCCGCTTCGGCGGAACGCCGTATGAAGCGAGGAAAACGGAGATCCGATTGGGCGCGGGGCTGATGCTTCCCGTCAGCAGGCTCAATGATCTGCGGCGGCGGGCGGTGGATGCGCTTGACGAAGCGAACCGACCTGCGGAGCGCCCGGAGGTTCCGTGCAAGCCGCGGCATCCGCAGAGAAAGCGGACGGCACTGCGGAGCGCGGTTTTTGCCCGTCCCGAGCAGGTGACCGAGGCGGCGCGGGACTACTTTGACCGTGTTTATCTGCCGCTGTTTTCCTATGCGGCAGGTGCGGACGGTGTGGTTCTGCCGCCCGTGATATTTGACCGTGACAGCGACCGTGTGTGCAAGGCGCTTCGCTCCGCAAAGGCGGCGGGTGCGGTTTACGCTCTGGTCGGCAATGCGGGGCATCTCGGGTTTGCGGTTGACGCGGGTTTGATTCCGATTGGCGATTTTCGGTTGAACATCACGAATTCGGAGAGCGCGGCGTTCTGGGAGCGGCGGGGGATGGAGCAGTGTATTCTGTCGCCCGAGCTGACGCTACCGCAGATGCGCGACCTCGGCGGGAACACGGCGGTGATTGTGTACGGCAGGATTCCGCTGATGTTGCTTGAAAAGTGCGTGACGAAAGAGGTTTCCGACTGCACGGGATGCGCGCGGGGGCAGGCGGAGTTGGTGGATCGCCGCGGGGTACATTTCCCGCTTTTGCGCGAGTGGGAGCATCGGAATCTGGTATTGAACAGTTTACCGACCTGCATGTCCGACCGCGAGGATGCCCTTCTGCGTGCGGGCTTGACGGCGTGGCATTTTCTCTTCACAACCGAGTCCCCCCGCGAGGTGGACGGTGTGGTTGCCGCGTTCCGTTCCGGCGCGCCGCTTCAAGGGCAGGTACGCAGGGTGTGAGGGGGAAGACCTCGGGGCTTTGCCCCGAACCCTACTTAGGAAACTTCTTGAAAGAAGTTTCCTAAGAACCTTCAAGAACTTTA
>CAKSUH010000017.1 GCA_934500855.1 uncultured Eubacteriales bacterium | reverse complement strand
GTAGCGGGAGCAAGGCGTAAGCCGACAAAATCCCGCTCGATGGGATTTTGTGCGGGAGCAGCCGGAATGCGTAGCGCATAAACGGCTACATCAGAATCAGCACAACCTAAATATAGGGATAAAAATCCCCTTCATTAAAGTTTTGAAAGTTCTTAGAAAACTTTTCCAAAAGTTTTCTAAGCAGGGTTTGGGACAGCGTCCCAAGGTCTTTCCCGAGGTTTTAATATGAAAAAAAAGATTCTATCCATCCTCTGCGCGGTCGCCCTGACAGCGGGACTTTCGGGGTGCGGGGGATGCAGTAAAGCACCGAAAAAAGAGGAGCTGTTCGACAGAGTTGTAGAGCTGACCGAACAGGCGAGACGGCTGAATGTCGCGTTTTACGGGGCGGGACTTCCGACTTATGACAAGGAGTCTCCGATCTATCAGGGCGTTTACGAGGCGGATTCATCGGTCTATAAGCAGAATTACAGCATCGTCGACCCCAGATGCGGGTTGGGGTCTGTTGCGGAACTGAAGGAAGCGGCGGAAAAGGTCTATAGCAGGGATCTGCTGGAACAGCAGGTCTACCCCGCAGTCTTTGACGGACTGACCGCATCCATCGGCGGCACATCGTCCGTTGCGGTGGCGCGATACCAGGAGGATGGGGGCAACTTCTATTGCCTCGACAGCGCGAAAGAGGACGCAAGAGCCGAGCTGGTGTTTGATTTCGGGACCATGAAGTTCATCAAACCGAGCAACGCAAAAAGGGTCCTGCTCACCATGGACGCGTGGGAGGTCGGCAAGCCCGAGGCGAAATTCTCTTACCGCATGGTCCTCGCCAACATCGACGGGGTCTGGTATCTCGATAAGCTGACAGTCTGAAGGCTGAAGCCTGAAGCTTGAAATTCGGAAAAAAGCAACGGCGATCGGAAGATTGCCGTTGTTTTCTGTGTCGGAATATAGAATAAGAATTGGTTTTGATATCGATTGAAGAGCCGGGAACCCCGGAACGATAAAAAATACCCCGAATGCCATGCGACATTCGGGGCTTGTAGGTTCGGGAAAATCCCGCAATTATTCGGCTTGTTCCGTAGAGGGAGCTTCTTCGGCGGGCGCAGTTTCCGCAGTTTCCGCAGTTTCCGCAGTCTCGGCAGTCTCGGCAGTCTCGGCAGTTTCCGCAACCTCTGCGGTTTCCGCTTCGGAAGGCTCCGGCTGTTCTGCCGTCTCGGGGGCGACCGGGACGGCGCCGACCATCATTTTCATGTAGCCGGCTTCGACCATTTCGTCCTGCGTCATGAGCGGCAGGCGATAATCGGTCGGTTCGATTTCCAGACGCTTAAGCTGCAACTCTTCGCCGCAGATCTTTTCAATCAGCTCCAGCGCGTGCCTGAACTTCCGCTCGCCGCGAATCTTCATCAGAACGGGCGTTGCGGCGTACTTTTTCTTCTCGGACATATCCTTGAAGTTGTACTTCGTGTCAACAAGCGACTGCGGGTCAATTGCAAGATAGAGGTAAAGCGACTTGGTTTTGACATCCATACGCGCCAGTTTGGTTCTGCCCTTGTTGAAGGCTTCGTAGCCCCAGCTGGTGCGGCATTTCACGCCCTTATAGGCAAGGAACGCATTTTTCAATTCGCTGTAATAACTCTTGACGGTGTCATCGGCAAGCGCCATTTTGGAAAGAAAACTCTTGCGGTAGCGGTAGACCAGCGTGACCTCGCCGCGTTTTTCGCGCTCCAAAAGCTCCGCATAAGCCTCGGGATTGGCTTTTGCATCAATGTAGACGATTCGCTGACCGCCGAAGGTCGCGGGCGCTTCCGACGCATCGGCACCGTCGCCGTCCTCGTCATCCTCGTCCGATTCTTCGTCCGGCTCCTCTTCGTCGGCATCGTCCTCCGCTTCCTCATCGGTCACATCGGCATACGCCGCCGCTGCCGGCTCCGCAATGGCTTCCTCCAGCGCTTCGTTGACTGCGGCTTCGGTCTCCTCCGGATCCTCCTCGGTCAGTTCGATCGGCTCCTCGCCGTCCGCCAGCACCGAATCGCGGATGTCCGCAATCACCGCGTCAATCGCCGCGTTGTCGGCCTGTTCGACCTCCAGCGGCTGCTCGGTCTGCTCCAGTTCCTCTTCCAACTCCGCCGTGACCGCAGGCGTGATGTCCTCGGTCAGGTCGATTGCGTCGCTCGCGTCGGCGGAAATGTTCTTCGCTTCCTCGAACGCGGTGTAATACGCGGCTTTTTTCACGCTTTGCTCGTCGGCTTCACGGATGCTGTCCGCGTCGGTCCTGCGTTCGGTCCGCTGTTCCACGCGGTCCGCCAGATCGTCCGCCACATCCTCGTCGGGTGTGCGGGGGGCGGGTTCCGCATTCAGGACCGTTTCCGTTTTCCCGGTCGGCTCGGGCTTTTGCGCATCGGGACTTTGCCGCCCGTCGGTCGCGTCTGCGGATTTTGCGTTCCGCTCCGCAAGGTCCGCACGGCGGATGTCATACAGGACCTCGTTGATTGCGCGGTTCAGTTCCCGCTTTTGCTCCGCGTCGGACTTCTGCTTCTCTTCCTTTGCGTACCGATCAACGGCTTCCGCGAAGGTACGCGGTTCGTTTTCCTTGGTCCGCATCTCGGGCAGGTTCGGCTCCAGCGGGATGACGGTCGGTTCTTCGCTCTTTCTCCGCGCTCTCGCCGCCCGTGCAAGGTAAACAAGGGCTACGATGAGGACCGCGACCGCCAGAATGATTGCCGTCATGCCGATCGGCGTGAACCAAAACGGCGCGGCGGTTTCCGTTCCGCTCTCCTCCGCGCAAACGGGGATCGCAAGCAGGACTGCCGCAAGGGTCAGGATCAGGACTGACAGCGCGATTTTCGCAATTCGTTTCGCTTGCATGTTTTTCATTCTCTGTCACCTTTCCGTGATAAGTATCCATCTTTCCTCTATTATATCACACCTCTTTCTCCTTGTCAAGGTTTTTTCCGAAAAAATGAGGGGGTCGCGGGAGGGGGAGAGGGGAAGGTCCCCCGCGCGTGAGGGCGGTTCGGAGGGCGCGCGCCGGACTTTCGGGAGGAAAGGCTCTTTCTCTGCCGGATTTCTCTAAAAATTTTGCGGAAAGTCTTGTAAAAGAGACGGGTTTATGATAAAATATAAGGAGATTTCGGAAAGAGGGTGAAATCAATGCAGTTTGATCTGTACGGAAACAGGAGACAGAAGGTAAATCTGCATATGCACACGACGCGGTCGGACGGGGCGCATTCGCCCGCAACCGCCCTGCGGATCTATCGCAACGAGGGCTATGATGCGGTGGCGCTGACCGACCATTGGCGGTACGGCGAAGGCGGAACGGTCGAAGGCATGACGGTTTTGTCGGGCGCGGAATATAACCTTGCAGGCGACACGGGCAAGGACGGCGTGTTTCATATCCTCTCCATCGGTACCGAGCGGGAGCCGGAGATTGTCGGAAACGATGAAACCGCCGACCCGCAACAGGTCATTGACGCGATTCATGCCGCAGGCGGACTCGCAATTCTTGCGCATCCCGCATGGTCGCTCAACACCCCCGAGCAGATTCTGCGCCTGCACGGGTTCGACGCAACCGAGATTTACAATTCGGTTTCGGGCGTGCATGAATCCAGACGCCCCGATTCCTCCGTTATCGTCGACCAACTCGGCGCGCACGGACTGCTCCTGCCGCTTGTTGCCGACGACGATACCCACTATTACGACTCCGACCGTTGCTTTGCGTGGATCATGGTCAAAGCGGACGACGCGTCGCGCGAAAGCCTGCTTCCCGCCATCCGCCGCGGCGATTTCTATGCCACCGAGGGACCCGAAGTTCACATCCGTGTGGAAGGGGACGAGGCGGTTATCACCTGTTCGCCCTGCCGCGAGGTCGCGGTCTTTTCGGACGCGGTGTGGGTCGATAAGCGCATGATCGAAGGTGAGGATCTGCGCGAGGTCCGCGTTCCCGTTGTGAAGCGCGAGCATTTTGTCCGCGCGCGGGTCACGGACAAAGAAGGACGGCAGGCGTGGACAAACTGCGTTCCGTTGCCGAGATAAGGTAAAGGATGATGGAACCTATGAAAATCGGATTTGTATCGCTCGGATGCCCCAAGAATCAGCTGGACACCGAGGTCATGCTCCACGAGGTCATGGAGGCGGGATACGAGATTACGCCCGAGGACATTGACGCGGATGTGATTATCGTCAACACCTGCGCGTTTATCGAGAGCGCGAAGAAGGAAGCCATCGACAACATTCTGGATGTTGCGTGGCTGAAGAAGAACCGCCACCTTAAGGCGATTATCGTCACGGGGTGCCTTGCGGAGCGCTACGGGGAGGAAATCTTTACCGAACTGCCCGAGGTGGACGCGGTTCTGGGTGTGGGGAGCATTCACCGCATCGTTGACGCAATCAAGGCGGTCACAGCGAAGGTGAAGAAGGGCGAGGAACGCCCGAAATACTACGCGCACGATGACCGCGATTCGGTGGTGCTCGGCGGCGACCGCGTGCTGACCACCCCCGACTACACCGCCTACCTCAAAATCGCGGAAGGATGCGACAACCGCTGTTCCTATTGCGCGATTCCCTATATCCGCGGCAGATTCCGCAGTCGCCCCATGGAGGATCTGGTTGCAGAGGCAAAGCAGATGGAAGCGCTCGGGGTGAAGGAACTGACGATTATCGCGCAGGACATCACGCGCTACGGAAAGGACCTTTACGGTGACTATAAACTGGCGGAGCTGTTGCGGCGGATTACCGACGAGACGAGCATTCCGTGGATTCGCCTGCTCTATTGCTACCCCGATAAGATTACAGACGAGCTGATTGCGGAAATCCGCGACAATCCGCGCGTGCTGAAATACATCGACCTGCCGCTCCAACACATCAGCGACCCTGTCCTGAAGCGCATGAACCGCCACGGGGACAGCGCCATGATCCGCGAAGTGCTTGCAAAACTGCGGCGGGAGATTCCCGATCTCATCATTCGCACCACCTTTATCGTCGGCTTCCCCGGAGAAACCGAAGCGGATTTCGAGGCGCTCTGTCAGTTTGCGAAAGAGGAGAAATTCGACCACGCGGGCGCGTTTACCTACTCCCGCGAAGAGGGAACGCCTGCCTATGACTTCCCCGATCAGATTGACGAACAGGTGAAGCAGGATCGACTGGATATCTTCATGCGGCAACAGATGGAGATCAACGAGGAACTGAACCGCGAAAAGTTGGGAAAGGTCATCACCGTGCTTTGCGAAGGCTATGACACGGTTGCTTCCGTCCATTACGGCAGAAGCGCGGCGGATTCCCCCGAGATTGACGGAAAGGTTTATTTCAAGTCCCCCATGCGCGTTGCCCCCGGAACATTCGTGAATGTCAGGGTCAACGATGTGGTCGATTATGACCTCTACGGGGATCGGGTCTGACGGGAGATAAAGAATGGTACAAGTCTGCAATGCAGAACACTGCGAGTGGTTATTGCAGATTATACCGTTCCCCTCAACCGCCGCAGGCGACGGATGAGGGCGTTCTGTCAGCCGGAATGCGTAGTGCATAAACGGCTACAAAAAATCCGTACCACATAAACATAGGGGCAAAATCCCCCTTGCTTAAAGTTCTTGAAAGTCTTGAAAACTTCTTTCAAGAAGTTTTCAAGCAGGGTTTGGGACAGAGTCCCAAGGTCTTAGGGTTTGGGACGGAGTCCCAAGGTCTTACCCTTAGCGAGGATAACGAAATGAAAAGTGCAGTGAAGGACCTGACGCAGGGAAACCCGATGAAGCTGATTCTCGGCTTTGCGGTTCCCATGCTGCTCGGGTTGCTGTTTCAGCAGTTTTACAGCATGGTGGACGCCATCGTGGTCGGCAAATGGATCGGCGTGGGCGCGCTCGCGGCGGTCGGAGCAACCGCTTCGATCAACTTCATGATCAACGGATTCTGTACGGGTATCTGTACAGGCTTCGCAATCCCGGTCGCGCAACGGTTCGGCGCGGGCGATATGAAATCCATGCGCAAATTCGTGGCAAATATCGTCTGGACAGCCGCCGTCATCGGCAGTATCCTGACCGTGGTCGTCTGCCTGCTCTGCCGGAACATCCTCGTCTGGATGCGAACCCCCGCCGATATCATCGACGGCTCCTACAGCTATATCTTCTGGATCTTCCTCGGCATCCCCGTTACCATCCTCTATAACCTCGTCGCGGGAATCATCCGCGCGCTGGGGGACAGCACAACCCCCGTTGTGTTCCTCATTCTCGCCGCACTCCTGAATATCGTGCTCGATATCGTGTCGGTGGTTATCATGGGGACGGGCGTGGAAGGACCCGCCATCGCAACCGTCATTTCACAGGCGGTCTCGGGCGTGCTCTGTCTCATCTATATGAAAAAGAAATTCGCCATCCTGCATATGGAGGAGGGCGAATGGAAGCCCGACTCCCGCTATATCGGAACCCTGCTTTCCTCGGGCGTTCCCATGGGTCTGCAGTACTCCATTACCGCAATCGGCAGCGTGATTCTGCAGGCGTCGGTCAACGAACTCGGTTCTGCCGCAGTCGCGTCCGTGACCGCAGGCGGAAAGGTCAACCTGTTCTTTACCTGCCCGTTCGACGCACTGGGCGGAACCATGGCAACATGGGCAGGGCAGAATGTCGGAGCGGGAAAACCCGAACGGGTTCATAAGGGACTGATGAGCGCGCTGCTGCTCGGCGCGGTCTATGCGGTGCTCGCCTGCGCGTTCCTCTCCTTGTTCGGAAAAAATGTGGCGCTCCTGTTCCTCGATTCCGGGGAAGCGGAGATCCTTGCCAATGCGCAGACCTTCCTGCGCGTCAACAGCGCGGCATACCTGCTCCTTCTGTGCGTCAATGTGTTCCGCTTCTGCATTCAGGGCATGGGGTACAGCCTCTTTGCCATCCTCGCAGGCGTGTTCGAAATGGTGGCAAGAAGCGTCATGGGCTTCGGTTTTGTGCCGAAATTCGGATTCTTCGCGGTCTGCTTCGCGAACCCCCTCGCATGGCTTATGGCGGACCTGTTCCTGATTCCCGCGTATGTTCTCTGCCTGATGCGGGTGAAGCGGCGGATTGCGCGGTTTTCGCAGACGAACGCAACGCGGACCGCGCGGGCAAAGCCGTTGCCGTAGCCGACGGATTGCGCCTGCGGGCTGTAACAACCGAGTTATAACAGACAAAAAACAATATAAAGGAGCTTTTACCATGAAACTGAATTTACCGAACCGACTGACCGTCCTGCGCCTGCTTCTTGTGCCGGTGTTTATCATCGTTCTGATGGTGTCCGACGCACTGTGGGCGGAGATTGTGGGACTGGTGCTGTTCTGCGTTGCGGCGTATACCGACCGTCTGGACGGAAAGATTGCGCGCAGAGAGAATCTGGTGACCGACTTCGGAAAATTTCTCGACCCGCTGGCGGACAAATTCATGGTAATCGGCGCGATGCTGGTGATTCTGTTCAAGGCGATGTCGGACGCGGAGCCGAATCGGATTTTCTGCACGGTGTTTTTCTGGGGACTGCTGATCGTGTTTTTCCGCGAGCTGGCGGTGACCTCCATGCGGCTGGTGGTATCCAGTTCAAGCGGAATCGTGATTGCGGCGAATATGCTGGGGAAAATCAAAACGGTATCGCAGATTGTATGCGTAATCGCGTGCCTGCTGGAGCGGATCCTCTACGGGCAGATCGAGGCGCTGGCGGGGATGCGGAAATATCTGCCGCTGTCGGTTGCGACCACGGCGGTGATGGCGTTTTTCACGCTTCTGTCCGGGATTCATTATATCAAGGGCTACTGGAAGTACCTCGACCCCGAGAAATAAACAACCCTGCGGCGCGGATGCTGCCGTGAAGGCGGGATAAATCCCGTCCCGGACCGACCGACCAAACCGATACACAGGAGGAAAGCATGGAAATCAAGGATCGCACCATCGCGCTTCTGATCGACTCCGACAATGTGTCAAGCGACTATTTTTCAATCCTGCTCGACGAATTGAGCCAGTACGGCAAGGTGACCTACCGCCGCCTTTACGGTGACTTCACCAACCCGCGCGCCAACGGATGGAAAAACGCACTGCTGGAATATTCCATCGAGCAGATTCAGCAGGTCGCCTTCACAACGGGCAAGAATGCCACCGATTCCAAAATGATCATCGACGCCATGGATATTCTCTACAGCGGCAAGGTCGATTGCTTCTGCCTTGCCACAAGCGACAGCGACTTTACCAACCTTGCCATGCGCTTCCGCAACGACAACATCGCGGTCATCGGCGCGGGCGAGCAGAAAACGCCGCTCTCCTTCCGCCGCGCGTGCGATATCTTCATTGCAATCGACGCCCTGCTCAAAACCGGGCAGGCGCAGAAGGAAAAGAAGAAAGTCCCGCCCGAGAAAAACCCCAAACAGGCGGCGCCGCAACCCGACAAGAAACGCGAGCGCCTGATCCGCATTGCAACCGAAATCGTGCGCGAGGGCGCGGATGTGGACGGCTGGATGCACTTCTCGGCATTCATGAACGAAATTTACCGCAAGGAGAACGACTTCAACCCCAAGCTCTACGGAGAGCAGAGCAGTAAACCGATCCCGTTCTTCAAAACGCTGACAACGGGCGGCAAGGTGGTTTTCACCCTGAAAAAGAATGACAATGTGGATAAAATCCGCATCAACAGACAGGAGACAAGGAAATGAAGAACACAGAAAAGACCATGGACAAAATCGTAGCGCTCTGCAAAGGCAGAGGCTTCATCTTCGCGGGCAGTGAGATTTACGGCGGGCTTGCCAACACATGGGACTACGGTCCGCTCGGCGTGGAGCTGAAAAACAATGTCAAGCGCGCATGGTGGAAGAAGTTCGTCCAGGAGAACAAGTACAATGTGGGACTGGACGCGGCAATCCTGATGAATCCCCAGACATGGGTTGCGTCGGGTCACCTTGCGGGCTTTTCGGACCCGCTGATGGACTGCCGCGAGTGCCACGAGCGCTTCCGCGCGGACAAGCTGATCGAGGACTGGTGCGCCGAAACGGGGCACGCGCTCGAAAAGCCGATCGACGCATTCACGCAGGCGGAAATGAAGTCGTTCATTGACGAGAACAACATTCCCTGCCCGACCTGCGGCAAGCACAACTTTACCGACATCCGCCAGTTCAACCTGATGTTCAAGACCTTCCAGGGGGTTACCGAGGACGCGAAGAACACGGTTTACCTCCGCCCCGAGACGGCGCAGGGCATTTTCGTCAACTTCCCGAATGTTCAGCGCGCGGCAAGAAAGAAGCTGCCGTTCGGCATCGGGCAGATCGGCAAGTCCTTCCGCAACGAAATCACGCCCGGCAACTTCATTTTCCGCGTGCGCGAGTTTGAGCAGATGGAACTGGAGTTCTTCTGCAAGCCGGGAACCGACCTTGAGTGGTTCAACTACTGGCGCACCTTCTGCCACAACTGGCTGCTTTCCATCGGTCTGAAGGACGAGAACCTGCGTCTGCGCGACCATGATCCCGAGGAGCTTTGCTTCTACTCCAAGGCGACGACCGACTTCGAGTTCCTCTTCCCGTTCGGGTGGGGAGAGCTGTGGGGCGTTGCGGACAGAACCGACTATGACCTGACCCAGCACCAGAATACCTCGGGCAAGGACCTGACTTACTTTGATCAGGAAACGAACGAGCATTATATTCCGTATGTCATCGAGCCGTCGCTCGGCGTGGAGCGGACGGTGCTGTCGGTGCTTTGCGACGCTTATGACGAAGAAGTCATCGACGCGGAAAAGAACGATGTGCGCACGGTTCTGCGCCTGCATCCCGCGCTCGCGCCCTTCAAGGCTGCGGTCCTGCCGCTCTCGAAGAAGCTCGGCGACAAGGCGACCGAGATTTATGAGGAGCTGTCGAAGTACTTCATGGTGGACTACGACGAAACCGGCTCCATCGGCAAGCGCTACCGCCGCGAGGACGAGATCGGCACGCCGCTCTGCATTACCGTGGACTTTGACACGGTTGGCGACGAGACCCGCCCTGCCGACCACTGCGTAACGGTCCGTGACCGCGACACGATGGAACAGGTCCGGATTCCGATTGCCTCTCTGAAGGATTATATCGACAGGAAGATTGCGTTTTAACGGAATGCCGCGCAACCCCGACGATGCAATTGCACCGTCGGAATTGCGCGGTATTGCCATAAAAAGGAGGAGTGACGATGTTCAGGATCCTGATTGCGGAGGATGACCGCGAGCTGAGACAGCTGTTTGCGCATGTGCTGTCCCGAAACGGATACACGGTTGTCGGGGTATCGAACGGGGAGGAAGCGCTGGCGGCAATGGACAACAGCTTTTACGATCTGATTATTTCGGACATCATGATGCCGAAGATGGACGGCTACGAACTGGTGCGGTCCATCCGCGACGCGGGCATGACCACACCGATTATGATGATTACCGCAAAGGACGCGTTTGACGATATGCGGCAGGGTTTCCTGTCGGGGAGCGACGACTACATGGTCAAGCCCGTCAATGTCAACGAAATGCTTTTGCGCGTTTCGGCGCTTCTGCGGCGGGCGCAGATGATCAGCGAGCGGAAGCAGACCATCGGCGGGACCGTGTTGGAGTGCGACTCTCTGACCGTGACCTGCGGCGGCGAGAGCACGGTTCTGCCGCAGAAGGAGTTCATGCTTCTGTACAAAATGGTATCCTTCCCGGGGCGCATCTTTACGCGCCAGCAGTTTATGGACGACATCTGGGGCTTTGATTCCGAGACCGACACGCATACGGTTGATGTTCATATCGGGCGTCTGCGCGAGCGCTTCCGCGACAATCCCGACTTCCGCATCGAGACGATCCGCGGGGTCGGTTACAAGGTGATCAGGACATGAGGCGCGACGAACGGCAGGGCAAAAAAATCACGCCGCGTCTGGACCTGCAGCTGCAGTTCTTTCTGGTCTGCCTGATCGAGTTTGTGGCGGTGGCGTTGCTGGCGTATCTTCTGAGCCTGACGGTCGAAAAGCTGTTGGGGGTCACGGTCAATGTTCCGATTTTCGTTTGGGCAATCGCGATCAGCATCGTCATCGGCGGCGGAATCAGCGTCTGGATTACGAAAAAATTTTTCGACCCCGTCGCGCACCTCAAGGCGGCAATGCGGGAGGTGGCGGGCGGAAACTTTCGGGTCAAGGTGGAGACCGACAGCAAGCTCAGGGATATCCGCAGCATCTACGCCGATTTCAACGCCATGGTGCGCGAGCTGTCGGCAATCGAAACGCTTCAGACCGACTTCATTTCGGGCGTGTCGCATGAATTCAAAACGCCCATTGCGGCAATCGAGGGCTACACGCAGCTGCTTCAGGACCACACGCTGTCCGACGCGGAGCGCGACGCTTATGTGGAGAAGATTCTTTACAACACCGGGCGGCTTTCGGGACTGGTGGGGAACATTCTGCTCCTTTCCAAGATTGAGAACCGCACGGCAACGCTGACGAAAAACCGCTATCGGCTGGACGAGCAGATCCGTCAGGCAATCGTTGCCACGGAGAACAAGTGGAGCGTGCGGGACATCGAGTTTGATGTGGACCTCGCCGAGGTGCTGTGGTCCGGGCACGAGACGCTGCTTTACCATGTCTGGTCGAACCTGTTGGACAACGCCATCAAGTTCAGTCCGCGCGGCGGGACGATCCGGATGCGTCTGCGGCGCACCGAGGAGGGCGTGGTGTTCACGATCTGCGACGAAGGTCCGGGCATTCCGGCAGGCGAGGAGGAGCGCATTTTCGGCAAGTTTTATCAGAGCGACGCTTCGCACGAAGCGGAAGGGAACGGGTTGGGACTTGCGCTGGTCAGGACGATCGTAACGCTTCACGGCGGCACGGTTTCGGTCGAACCGGGGACTTCGCTGTTCACGGTTTTTCTGCCGGAAACGGGGCAATCCGACAAGCCGGCGGTCTGACTGCGCGAAGGCTTGACAAATTCCGCTTTTTGGGGTATAATAAGGGCGGACGATCCGAATACCGCCGCCGTCATGGCGGTGAAGAAAGGGCGTGTGTGTTATCAGAATCTTTCTGACATTGGTTTTGCTGTTTTATCTCGGCGGGACGCTGGGGTGGCTCCTCGAACTGTTTTACCGTCGCTTCTTTTCGGCAAAAAAATGGATCAACCCGGGCTTTCTGGTGGGACCCTTCCTGCCGCTGTACGGCTTTGGGCTATGGGTACTTTACGGGCTTGCGTCGATTGACTTTTCGGCGATTCCGCCGGTTCCGCGCGTGTTTGTGCGCGTGCTCCTCATCGGTTTGGGGATGACGCTGATCGAATATGCTGCGGGAAAGATTTTCATTGTCGGGATGCGCGTCAAACTTTGGGATTACAGCCGCAAGTGGGGGAATATCGAGGGGATCATCTGCCCCGAATTCTCGCTTTACTGGACCCTACTCGGTGCGTTTTACTGCTATGTAATCCATCCTGTTTTCTACCACATTGTCAACTGGTTCTTTGACCATACCGTGCTGTCGTTCTTCCTCGGCGCTTTCTTCGGGATTCTGATTGTCGACCTGTTCTATTCCTTCCGCATTCTTTCCAAGATCCGCAAGTTTGCGGCGGAAAACCATCTGACGGTTCGGCTTCAGGCGCTCCAGAAGAACATTGCCGGGCTTTACGAGCGGCGGAATTTCCGTCATTTCGTGTTTACTTTACGGGAAAACCTGTTGGCTCCCGAGATTTTGCGCGATTCCGTGGCTCAGCTGAAAAAGAAGCTGCCTCGGCACAAAAAAGGCGAACCGCCAACCCAAAATTAGGAATATCGGGGAAGGGGGGAAAGACCTTGGAGGGAGAAGGGACCCCCTTTCGGATGGGGTCCCTTCT
>CAKSUH010000016.1 GCA_934500855.1 uncultured Eubacteriales bacterium | reverse complement strand
AGTTCTTCCACTCGGAAACGCCCATCGGTCCGTTCCAGACCACCGTACCCGCGCCGATAATCGACTTGGCGAACAGCTCGCGGGTCTTTTCGCCGATGTCCAGACCCATCCAGCCGTCCGGAATCGCGTCGGAATAAATCGTCATGTAGGTCGTGTTCTCATCATAGGCTCTGCCGATCACATTGTCAACGGGGAGCAGGAAGTTCACGCCCTTGGCTCTCGCCTTCGCCATCATCTCTTTTGCAAGTTCGATCTTGTCGGTCTCGCAGAGCGAAGTTCCGACACGGTTGCCCATTGCCGCAAAGAAGGTGTACGCCATACCGCCGCCGATAATCAGCGTGTCGCATTTCTCGATCAGGTTGTTGATCACGCCGATCTTGTCGGAGACTTTCGCGCCGCCGAGAATCGCAACGAACGGACGCGCAGGGTCGGCAAGCGCCTTGCCCATCACGCTGATTTCCTTCTGAATCAGATAGCCGCAGACAGCCGGCAGATAAGCGGCAATGCCCGCAGTGGAAGCGTGCGCGCGGTGCGCGGTTCCGAATGCGTCGTTGACAAACAGACCGCCCTCACCCGCGAGATCGGCAAGCGCCTTTGCAAAGGTAGGATCGTTCTTCGTCTCGCGCGCGTCGAACCGGACATTCTCCAACAGAACACAGGTGCCGTTCTCCATCGCCGCAATCTTCGCCTTCGCGTCGTCGCCGATGATATCGGTTGCGAATACGACCTTGCCGCCGAGATCCCGGTTCAGACGGTCGGCAACCAGCTTCAGGGAGAACTTCTTGGGGTCGTTCTTCAGCGCCTTTTCCTTCAGCTCGGCTTCAGCCGCCGCGCGCTCGTTCTCGGGGAGCGCCGCAACCTTTGCCTGCTCCTTCTTATCAAGCTTAAAGTTCGGAGTGAAGATGCTGTGCGGCTTGCCCATATGGGAAGCAAGGATCACCTTTGCGCCCTTGTCCATCAGGTATTTGATGGTGGGAAGCGCGCCCACAATGCGCTTATCGGAGGTGATAACGCCGTCTTTCATCGGAACATTGAAGTCACAGCGGACAAAAACCTTCTGCCCCGCCTTGATCTCCACATCCTCAATCGATTTCTTGTTGTAAGTCATAGTTCTTCTTCCTTTCAGAAAAATTAGTTTACCGTCTAATAATATACCATACTTTTCCGATTTAATCAAGGGTTTTTGTGAAAAAAATATCGCACGAAACGAAAAAACGGCGGAGAATGCGGCTTTTGCGCATTCCCCGCCTATCTGTTACGGGCTTGATACGTTCTGCAAAAGCCGCACCCGAATCAAATTTTGCGATGTAGAGTTATCCGGCATCTGCAGGTATCACATTACCGCTACCGGTTTGTCAGCTTTTTCCCGAAAAAATCCCCCCACCGCTTGACATTCGCGGCGCGGCGGTGTACAATATCCTTGTTCTGTAAAAATCTTCCGGAGGTTCGCATGAAATTCCGTCTGTTCGCTCTGCTTTCCGCCTGCTTGTTGCTTCTTTCTCTCGTCTCCTGTGTGCGGCGCGACCGCTTACCCGACCGCCCCGCCTTTTCCGCCGGAAGCGGGCTCGGGACTGAAACCGATTCGGGCGGCGCGCCGGTTCTCCGCCGCTCGAGCGGTTCGGCGCGCTCTGCGGAAAGCCGCTATCTGGTGCTTCTGCTCGACTGGGAGCTGAAACAGACCGCAACCGACAGCAAAGCCGCGCAACCGACGGTGACGGTCACAGTCACCGTCTCGCTCTCGCACTACAGCCTGCAGGTCGGCGCGCGGAACGGCGGCTATGTGTCGCTCGGGGGCGAGCGGCGGACTTTCTCGACTCCCCCGCTTTCCTCGGTCGGTTCGGAGCAGGCAGTCACACAGCTTGCGGTCTGCGAATTTTCCCTGCCGTCGGAATCGCTCTCGGGCGCGCCGCTCCCGATTTCCGCCTCCTGGGATTTCGGCGGCGTTTACCACGGGCAGTCCCTGCCCACACTCTGCGCGGCGGGGTCTGTGACGGTGGAATAACACAACGGAATCAGCAAAAGGCGAACCCCGCCCGGCGTGACGCCTTTTGCCTGTCTCTTTTCACAGGAGTGGTTTTTTCCGAAACATCCGGTCCTTTTTCTAAAAAAAGGATTGCTTTTTTTCAGCCGATATGGTATAATATGCCTACAAAACAGCAAAACGGAGGATACCATGGAGACACTGCATTTTGACCTCTCCCACCCGCTCGGGGAATTCAAACCGCTGAATGCGGTCAACAACGGTCCCGTCCACAAGCGCCACGCAGGCGACCAATACATCGACAATCTGGAGACCTACCGCGCCGCGAAGATTCCGTTTGCGCGCAACCATGACGCGTCGTTCTGCAACAGCTACGGCGGTTCGTTCACGGTTGACATCACCGCGATTTTCCCGGACTTTGACGCGGATGTCAACGATCCCGCGTCCTACGATTTTGCCTGTACCGACGAATACATTGCGGTCACACTGGAGGCGGGAACCGAAACCTTCTACCGCCTCGGACAGCGGATCGAGCACGAGATCCGCAAGCACAACACCCTGCCGCCCAAGGATTTTCACAAGTGGGCGCAGATCTGCGAGCACATCATCCGCCACTACAACGAGGGCTGGGCGGACGGCTACCGTCACAACATCCGCTACTGGGAAATCTGGAACGAGCCGGATCTTGACGCGGACGATTCCCCCAACAAGCGGACATGGGGCGGGACGAAAGCGCAGTTCTTTGACCTTTACGAAATTACCGCAAAGCATCTGAAGTCCTGTTTTCCGAACCTGATGATCGGCGGTCCTGCTTTGGCGCACAGTCAGGAATGGGCAGAAGATTTTCTGGCTCTCGCCGAGGAAAAGCACCTGCCGCTTGACTTTTTCTCATGGCATGTTTACGGCACCACGCCCGAAAAGGTCATAGGGCGCGCGGCGCGCTTCCGCGAAATGCTCGACCGTCACGGGTTCACATCAACGCAGAGCATTCTGAACGAATGGAACTATGTGCGCAACTGGGACACGGAATATGGTTACTCCATTCACCAAATTCAGCGTTTGAAGGGCGCTTCCTTCACGCTCGCCTGTATGTGCGAGGCACAGAAATCGTCGATTGATATGCTGATGTACTACGACGCGCGCCCGTGTGCGTTCAACGGTCTTTTTGCGCCCTACACGCTGGAGCCGCTGAAGGGCTACTATCCGTTCCTCTGGTACGGAATGCTTTACGGCAGGCGCGAGGTTCGCGCCGCAAATACGGCGGAGCACATCCACTCGCTTTGCGGCATGGATGAAAACGGCAAGACGCTAACGCTCCTGACGCACTATGACGAGGACGACTCTGCGGCGGAGCGGACGGTCGCGCTCGATTTCGGGAAGCAGTCGGTTTATGAGGTTTACCTTCTCGACAACGCGCATGACGGCGTTCTCCTTTGCGAAACGGGCAACCCGGTATTCACGCTGCCGGTTCACACCTGTTTGCTGGTGAAGGAAAAGTAAAAAAGACCTCGGGCTTTGTGAGCTGCCCCAGCCTGTGCGGACAATACGAAAAAGCCCCTGCGGCAGAAGATAGAATTTCAGGCATTCCCGCGCAATTCCGAAGGTGCAATTGCGCAGTCGGATTTTTCGTCAGACCATACAAGAATCCTTGCCCGTAGCCGAGCTACAGGCAAGGATTTTTGTGAAGGATCACGGAAAAGATGCAAGTGCGTGAGCCGTTCGAGAATTACGCGGCGATGCCTTAAGCAACGAACTGACATCGCTTTTCAAGAGGTGTCAGTTTTGTTTGAAGGCAGAACCGTATGGATGCACTTTCGGCTGTAAAAATCAAAGCAAAAAGCGGGTTGCGGGAACGGTTGCCCACAGCAACAATCCCCGCGACCCGCTTCGGTCAATGTGCAAAATATGTTTTTTCGATCACCGGTGCCAGCTGCCGTGCAAAATACGCCAGTCCCTCCACCGTCAGGTGAATGCCGTCCGGTTTGGTATACTCCGCGTTTTGCAGGAGCGCGTTCATATCGAAGAAATCGACCGTCAGCCCCTTTGCCGCAAGGAACTCGGGAATCCCTTTTTGCGATCCGACAATCGCGCGGATCGCGCCGCCGACCGTTCCGTCCCGCTCCTCAAAAATTTCCGGAGAGGACAGGAACAGAATCTTCATATCCGGGTTCTTCCGCCGCAGGGCTTCGGCAATCGTTTGCGCCGAAGCTTTGAACATTCCGTCGGAATAGGCGTCCCATTGGTCATTGCGGATGTAACGCGCGTCGTTTGTTCCGAGCATAACCGTTACGACATCCAATCCCGCTGCGTCCTTCAGGCAGGTTTTCCAGATCTCCGACTTGGTATAGGCGTTGCCCGCGTCGGTTCGCATTTCCCTTCCGCCCTCGCCGTAGTTTATCACTACCGCGTCGCGCCAGAGCAGATAGCCCAGCTGCTTTGGATAGGTCAGATAGTCGTAGTTATAATAGTCCTCGTTCCAGCCGACCGTGATGCTGTCCCCGATGCAGCCGATGCGCGTCAGGTGATAGGTCCCGTCCAGTCGGAAGTCCGCGCTAAGGTCGTAGATCGCCTTGCCCTTTGCAAGCGCATCGCGCAGATGCGCTTCCAGTGCGTCCATGGCGTGCCATGTGTTGCCGTAAGTCTCCCCGCAGACAGCAAGCGTGCTTTTTACCGTCATAATCCGGTAGCCGTCGGTCGGAAGTCCGTTGCAGACCGTGTAGGTCGCGCTCCGGGAGGTCATGCCGACGGTGATTTCGTGCTCGGCGCTGTCGGTGTCCATGTCGCAGACAACCTCAAGCCTGACTCCGCTGACCGCTTCGAGCATATCGCGTAACCGTTCGGCGCTCTGCCTGTCAAAATCGCAGTCCGCGATCAGGTCGCCTCCCCGAATGCTCTCTTTTGCAAGGCGGGTGGCATCCTGTGCGTAAACGATACGGTAATCCGAAATCGGGTTGCCCGCAACCGTCAGCGCCGTAAAGCGGTCAACCGGCTCGCCTGCCGTTTCGGTCTCTTTTTCTGTTCGCCCATTCGGGACGGTCTCGGTTTCTGTCATGCCTGTCTCCTTTGATTCCCCGGCGGGGCGGCAGGCGGCGAGCAACAGCCCACACAGCACCGCCAACCCGCACAGCAGACGAACCCAAACGGGTTTCCGTTTCGTGGATTTCATCAGTTCGGAACCTTCTCGTTCATGTTGTTGATAAACTTCGTCAGATTGCCCATGGCATTGGCACGCAGGCCTCCGAGCGTGGAGGAAAGCTCACCCGATTTCTGCTTCTGTGCAAGATTGTCCACTGCCGCCTGTACGCCCGTGATACGCATCGCACCGTCGGTATCAAAAACCTTGCTTGCAAAGATCAGCTCCAACATCTCCTGATCTTCGGCAGTCTGACAGATCTTGTTGATCATCAGCCACTCATACTCTGCGGCAACCACAGTCCGCTGTCCCTCTTTCGCGGCATAGCGGGAGAAATAGCCCATCGCGTCGGTAATTTTTGCGGTTCTGTCCGCATGACGGAGCGCGTTTGCGGGAATCATCAGCGGCAGATGGGAATATGCCGAGCAATAGGAGTAGAAGCCGTCCTGTCCCGCCTCATACATCGGCGTGGGCATGACATTGAAGGAATCCTTCATCATACCGGTGATGTTGATGGCGGAGCTGAGCGTGGTGGTGTAGAAGAGCGCCTGATTGTTGGCGAACATTCCCCAGATCTCGCCCCACGCATTGGTGTCCGAAAGCACGCCGTGGCTTGCGTCGGCAAAAAGAACCTCGCCGTTCTCCGCGATGCCCTTGAGCAGCTTATCCAGCATATCCTGGCAGAGCGCGTACTCGGTACGCTCGGTAAAGACCAGCTTGAGCGATCGATCCTCCTGCGTCAGGATGGTTGACTTGCCCGAGCCGAGATAGAGAATATACGGAAGCGGGCTTTCGGTCAACAGCCCCCACTTGCTGTCCTTGGTCAGCGCCTCCCCGCTCCCGTTGTTCAGGTCGGAGCGGTCGCGGAACATCGCGCACATGGTTTCATAGGTCCACTTTCCGTCCTTTACCACCTCCAGAGGAGAGCCGTAGGTGTCGTAGTAGCCCCAAAGGCCCCAGAGCGAGCCGTTTGCCAGAACGCCGTAGGTGCAGAGTTCGTCAAAGACCGTGAAGTCGCCCTCCAAAGTAAACAGCTTGCCGTTGATCTGATAGCCCGACTGAATCCGCTGATCCCAATAGGACGCGCCGAGGTTCAGCCCATCCAGTTTGTTCAGATCCGCCACAAGACCGTTCGGAATTGCCGAAGGCATGACATCCGCCGCAATGCCGAGCACAACATCTACATTATCCGCGCCGGAGTTCATCATCATGGTCAGTTCCGTATTCATGCCGTACTTTTTCTCCAGCTTTCTCATGTGGATCCTGATATTGAAGTACTCCTCAAGAAAGCTGTTGCGATGGTAGAATGCCCAGCTCAGGGTGGGGACCGACGAGGTGTCGGAATCCTCGTCATTGATATACCATCTTGTGTCCTGACCGCCGTCTATTACCATCCAGTAGTCCGCGCTCTCAAAATCCTCGCGCACGGGGCGACGGTCAACCTCGCCCCCGTCCGTGGTCACGGTCACATTTCCCGTCGGCTCGCTTCCCGCGTCGGTTGTGCCTGCGGGAGTTATTCCGTTGCCCTTCTTGCAGCCCGTAAACCCGACAGACAGCGCAAGCACCGTCATGCAGGCGAGCAGAAATGCCAAAATTCGTTTCATGGACTCCTCACTTTCTTTCGTATGCGTGGTACGGGTCATCCGTCAGCAGGTCGCGGCAGTCTGCGCTCACATTTTCAAAAACGCCGGTTCCGTTTGCGCTCTTCTGCGAGAGCATCGCAACGCCGCCCGCATCCCGACGGAAGCCCGCGCGGAACACGGTGACGATTGACGAAAAATCGCCGTCCGCCTGGAATGCCGTCAGCACATAATCCTTTGTCATACTCACACCCGAAGCGTTCTTTGCCTCATACCAGAACACATAGCAGTTGTTGAAAAAGCTCACCGCATTGTGCGCCAGACGGAAGCCGATGCGGAAATGATCGCTGTAGCAGAAGTCGAACCAGTTGGTGCCCCATTCATCCCAGAAGCCGCAGCTGTCGGCGTAGTCCGAATAATCCGAGTAGTAGAGCGGGTGAATGTTGGTCAGCTTGTTCGCCGCGCCGCGCAGATGCACGCCGATGTGAACCTTGCCGATGCGGATGTTGGTAAAGGTGTTGTCGTAGCCCTCTACGAAAATGCCCTTGGAGTCCTTTGTTCCCGTTCCGATGATGTTGCAGGAGGAAATGTCCGCGTCGGAAGAGCCGCCGTTGATGCCGAATTTAATGTGAATTCCGATCGGAGTGTTTTTGATGGCAACGCCGTTGATGACAACTTCCCTACCGCCGTCAATCGAAATGCCGTTTGCCACGCCCGCGCCGTTGACAATACCGCCCTTGAAGAACCAGTTGCTCCCGTTGCGTTCGGAATTGTTGACCTTTGAATCCTGCGCGCCGAGACGAATCATGGCTTCCTTGCTCGTCCAGTAATTGCGATCCGCCAGAATGATCGCATAATTGGAAAGCTGCAGGGAAACGCTCTTCGTCGGGTCGGCGGAGGTCGTAATGGGTTTGCGGATGAGATAAGTCCCGTCCGGGAAGAAGAGCGTCCGGTTCGGGTTTTCGTTGATAAGCGTTTGCAGGGCTTCGGTCACATCGGTCGAGCCGTCCGCCCGAACGCCGTGCTCGGTGACAACAAGGTAACCGAGACGGCTTTCGTCCGTATTGGGTGTGCTTTTGGTTTCTGCCATGGTGGTGATCTCCGTTTCGCTTTGCCGCCCGCTGTCGGTGACAGCGGGGTCAGACCCCGCCGTGTTGCATCCGACCAACAGTCCCATAACTGCCATGGCGGCGAGAAGTATCCTGATTGTTTTTTTGAATTTCATATCTGACCCTTTCGTGTTTCGGGTTCGTTATCCGCGGCGGACTGTTCCGTTGCTTATGCAAACGGACCCCAGTCCGATCCGTCTGCCGGATTCGGCGCGGCGGTTTCATTGTCGGTTGCCCTGTTGCTTTCGGTATCGGGCGAAGCCGAAGCGGAGGGCGTTTTCACCTCCGCTCCGGTCGCGTCCGTTTTGATCCCGCTGTCCCGCAGAGTGGATTCGGAGGAATCGCCACCCGTGCAGGCAGAGAGACACACGGTAAGCAACAGCACCGCAAGCCATGCCGCAATGCGTTTTTTCATCGTTTCGTCACGACTTCGGAATTCCGAACCAATCCTGATTTGCCGGAATGACATTTTCCTTGGCGCTCTCATCCCAGACCGCGGAGGTGCGGATCAGGTCGGTTTCCGAGAGGTTCATAACAGCCGCGATGGGGGTCTGATAGTTCCGTTTCATATTCGTTTCCTCCTTATCCGATCTCGGTCACGGTCAGGTTGCTGACCTTGTAGCCAACGCCCGCAGTGCCAAAGCAAAGCTGTGCCTCGGTAAGAGCGGTTGTCGTTGTGACGGTCTTGCTCCAGGAACGGGTTCCGTTCTGTTCCTTCAAGGTGACCTTGACGGTATTTGCGTCCGTGACCTCAAAGGTAATGCGGAAGTTCTGCATACCCCAGCCGAGAGAGTTTCCGCTTCCGACCTGTTCCGTTCCAAAGCCAAAGGTTCCGCTCGCCGCGCCGACCGCGCCAAGCTCTTTCGTGCCGTAAAGATAGGTCTGGAGCACTGCCAACGCATTTTCGGATTTTGTCATGTCTGTTCCGACATTCGCCAACCAGAAATACGCTTTGCTGTGAGAACCTGATTTGAACGATGTCAGATTCAGATCGAATTCCAGTTTCTGACCGACCTTTACCGTCTTGTTTGCGGTAATGCAGGTGGCAGTATCCATCACGGCTCCGTCTTTTGCGGTTACCGCCTCGCCGTAGGTCACGGAATCCTTAGCAACGGTTACATAATCCGCACCGCTTCCGCTGATGGTATCAAAGATTCCGCCCTCGGCAACCTCGGTCACGGTCAGGTTGCTGACCTTGTAGGACAGCGCCGCAGTACCGAAGCAGAGCCGCGCATCGGTAATCGGGGCGGTTGTGGTAATCGTTTCGGTATAATACCCCGTGTTGTTCCGCTCGGAGATGGTAACAACAACCGTATTGCTGTCCTTGATATAGAAGCAGATGCGCTCCTTGGTCTGATCCCAATGGAGAGATCCTGCCTCGCCGCCAACCGCTTTGATCTCCATGCTGTTCCATGCGCCCGCGCCCGCAATGCCGACACAACCGACCTGCAAAGCAGCTCCGTACTCATAAATCTGCATCTTGGCAAATGCGTTTTCGCCCTCTGTCATATTCTTGCTCGGGTCGCCCAGCCAGAAATATGCCTTTGTCGGCTTTCCGGAGGCAAGCAGATCCAGATCGAATTCCACCTTCATGCCGGGCTTCAGCGCAAGGTTCGCACTTACCATGGTTTCGGCGTTCATGTGGTTTGAATCAAGCGCCGTCACACCTGCTCCGTAGATCACGGAATCCTTTGCAACGGTCATATAGTCCCCGCCCGCCGCATCGGATTTGATGTAAGAATAGGTCGGGAGAGTACCGACATCGAGAATCGACTCCACAATCCCGTTTTCTTCATAGCCTGCCATATTCCGATAGGCTTTCGCGACATCGTAGAGCGACCGATTGTTCCCGCTGTTGTACGGCGCGTACATCGTGCTTTGCTCTCCGTTCGTGTCGGTCACAACAGCGTAGGCTCTCGCGGCAAACTTCATGTTCACGCCCGCATAGGTCTTGGGCAGATCCACCAGCGCCATGCGGAACACCTTACTGCCGTCGGCATTCTCCACCGACCAGCCGCGGCTCTCCGCGTTTACATAGTCGCCCGCCGCCATGCTCTCAAGCGTGAAGTCGCCTCCGATGCGGTCCGCGGGTGCAATCAGCATTCCGTAAACGGCGCTTTCACCCCAAGTTGCAATGAAATCCGCCGCAACCGTTGCTTCAAAGCGGATTCCGTAATTCTCTGCGGTTCGGATGGACGCACCCGTTGTCATAACGATTTTGTCCGTCACCATCGCTTCGTCCGCCACCGCCGCAAACGGGAGCACTCCCACCAAGAGCAGAACTCCCGCAAGAAGCAGACCGAACGCTCTTGCTTTGCGTGTTTGTTTCATTGTGGTTTTCTCCTTTTCTTCTCTGTTGTTTCCGAGGAGCGCTGTTTGGATTATTTTGGAATGTGTCGTTTTTGATTTTTTCTTCTTTCCTTCTTTTTTCCGCCTCCGTTCGGAAAAAGATTGCCGATTTTCTCAAAAAGTTGTTGACAAACAGCTCCATCGGTTGTATAATCATTATAACACATCACCAAACAACTCTCCACACCGATAGTGGAAATAAATGAAACAATATTGTCATCGGAGGGTCCATGAGCCGCGAAAAGATTGTTTACAACATCGACCGCGTACCGATCCGCCTGACCCGTGAGGATTCGGAACGCGCCACCTTCAGCTTTTATTTCAAAACCGAATACACCCGTGCAGACAACGAACACACCCGCGACTGCATCGTGGAAGCGCTCTCCGACATCCGTGCGGGGCAAACGGTCGAATTCGATTATGTGTGGCTCGCCAGCCGCACCTCGCAGGATTGCTTCTCGCAGGTCTGGTTCTGGCTCTTCGACGGCGCGGCAACGGACAACAATTACCGCCGCAACACCGTCAGCACCATGACCTTTCTCTACTACGGCAACGAGGACGCGTCCCATGCGGCGTTCGGAACCGATTGGAATCCGATTTCCTTCCTGTTCACGGGACCCGAAGCGCCGACGGGGATGCACTACGATGTCAGGAAGTATCATATCTCCATCTCCGTGCGCGCGGCGCAGGGCGGAACCGATTTTCTTTACACGGTCACCGAAGCGGATCGCGGGTTTCACAACAGCTATTGTACAACCGTCCACAGCGACCGTGCCATTCCGAACGGGTTGCGCTTGGTGTTTTCCTCCAACCGTACCGCCTACGGCATTTCCAACCTTTCCGTGAATCAAAAATCGGTTTCTCTGCCGCGCCTTGATGCCCCAACCGCCGCGGCGCAGGATTTTGTGGTGTTCAACGATTCCTCCTGCCGCACGGTGCATTTTCACGAGCAGATCGAAATTCTGCAGGTTCGGAGCGGCTGTATGTCCTGCACGGTCAACGGCGCCGACCTGACACTCTCCCAAGGACAGACCCTGCTCATCAACAGCAACATCCCGCACCGCATCAAGTCGCAGACCGAAAACTCCGAGGTTACGGTTCTTGATTTCGACATTTACGATTGGATTGCGCAGTCCGACATGGAAAATGCCCAATACCCTTACTCCTTTCTCAGCCGCCACACGACAGTCCCCTACCGCATCTGGAACAGCACCGACGCGGAGGAGCTGATTTCGCACATCTATCGCATCTCGGAGGAAACCGAAGCCAAGCGCCCCGCTTATCGGATGTTTGTCAAAGCCTATATCACCTGGATTGCCGCCTACCTGTGGCGGGAGAATTTTCTGACCGACATTGACCTCGGGAAAAAGCCCGAGCTGAACCGCATCCTGCCCGCGATCCGCTTTATCGACGAGCATTACCACCAGCAATTAACGCTGGAGCAGATCAGCCGCGCGGTTCTGTTGGACCGCTCCTATCTCTGCAAACTCTTCAAGCGCGCAACCGACACGACCCTGACCGATTACATCAACTATGTCCGCGTGCGTCGCGCGGCGGAGATGCTCCGCGCCACCGACCGCAGTTCCATGGAGATCGCCTACGCCTGCGGGTTTGCCTCCCAGCAATACTTCAACCGCATTTTCAAGCGGGAATTCGGTCAGACCCCGAAAGCCTACCGGATCAGCCAACGAATCAACTGACGGCCGTCCGCAAACCGAATGTTGCGGAGCCATAAACAGTCAAAAGCCGGATCGGCAAAACCGACCCGGCTCTTTTGTAATTGCGTTGCGGTGTCCGAATCGGGATTTCCGTTTTTATTCCGTCAATCCTTCTCTCTTCATCCGCTCTTTCACATCCGTATAGCAGAAATCCAGAAATCTGTAGAATTCTTTCCCGTCAACGAAAGGATTGATCCCCGGATTCGCTTCCATCGCAGCGGCTTTCTCATCGGTATTGTTATTCCAACAATGATTGCCGAGAAACAAATCCACTTTCTCCTTCTTCAAACGCGCAAGGGAGTTAAAATAGTCGTTTCGGCTCCCCTTGTAGTAATCCGCATTGTCCTCAAAAAGCGCACCGCGACCGGCGCCGCCGAACATACCGGCGTGATAGGTTCTTCCGTCCTCCGTATAATCAAAGAAAACGGACACCGTTCCGACCGTATGCCCCGGAGTCTCCGCAAAACGGAAGGTGACGGTTCCGCAGGTAAGCGTATCCCCGTCTTTCACAACGATGTCGGGTTTTATCCCGTACCGCTCAAATACCTTTTTGTCATCCCTGACGCCGATAACGGTTTCGGCTTTCGGCGCAAGGGTCAGCATGGGTTTGACGCCCTCCCCATGGTCCCCATGCCAGTGCGTCATGAGGATGTATTTCACATCCGACGGTCGGTATCCGAGCGAATAAATTCCGTTGACCACCCAATAGAATGTATTCAGATACCCCGTGTCAATCATGACCAGACCGTCTCCCGTATCAATCAGATGAACGGACGCCTGATAGGTCCCGACAAAGGAAATCCCCTTCAGAATATGAAACGGCTTGAGCAACCCGTTCCGCGGTTCCCCTGCAACCTGCTGTTTCCTTGGATACATAATCAGTAACCCTCCTTATTACGGTTTCCTTTATTATACAGAAATCCTCCGATTTTGCAAGTGTATGTTTTGCGATTTATCGGGAAAACGCAAGTTTTACATACTGACCCGTTCCTGTTCGTCTGAAACTTGCAAAATGCGCAAAACGGTCGGAATAAAACAGCCCATCCTGCGCGCCAACCATTCAATTTCAAAGCGAACCCCATATTC
>CAKSUH010000015.1 GCA_934500855.1 uncultured Eubacteriales bacterium | reverse complement strand
GACAGACAGACAGACAGACAGACAGACAGACAGACAGACAGACAGACAGACAGACAGACAGACAGACCTGTTTGCGCTTTGTAACAGGCTGTTTTCCTTGCGCCCGGAAAGCGGAGCGCACGATTCATATGTCAAAAAGCCGAGCCTTTTTCGCACAAGCGGAATAAGGCGCGGTTTTTGTGCTTTTTTGGGGGCGGTATTCCGTGTGTGCTTGGAATGAAGCCGTTTTTCATCCGAATCGGCGGGGCGAAACAGAGAAGCCGCAGAGAAAGGCTGTGGCAACTGCCGCAAGGATCCGGATGGGAATAAACCTCGGGGTCGGCACACGAATCAGAACGAAGCAATTCGGAGAATCGGAAAAATACGAAAGAAATGAGGTTTTAATTATGCTGAAAAGAAAACATTCGCGTCTCTCGCTCCTTTCGCTTGCTTTGAGCGTTGCAATGCTCCTTTCCTGCCTGACGATCGTCATGATTCCCGCGTCGGCAGAGGGGGCAACATATGAAAGCGACGAAGCCGCAGTGGCGGCGGGTTATGTGTTCCGTGTTGACGGAGCATACTACAAAACTTTAGCCGAATGCTATCATGCGGTTTCGGATGGTGGTACCGTTTACATGGTTGGTGACTATACCCATACGGGTGGTTGTATGGATATTGGGGCAGGTTCAACAACCGTTAAAACCTATACCATTAACGGTGGCGGTTTTACCTACACATCTGCTGCAAACCATGCGATTCATTTTCAGAATTCCAATGTCACCGTTGACGGAATGAATTACACAATGACCGGAACCTGCGCCGGTCCGCGTATCGATGAAACATCTACTTTGACACTGAAAAATGCAGCTTGGGTTAAGACAACCAAGAGTGGCGGGTGGTGGCAACCGGTTGTCATTGTATACGGTTCTTTGATTTTGGACGAAGGGGCAGTAATCAAGAGCAACAATGCAGATTCTGATAAAAACAGCCATGCTGTTTACACAGAGAAGAAAGCAAACATGCCTGTTGTAATTGTAAAAGAAAATGCCGTAATTGAGGCGAAACTCGGAAACTGTTTTTATGAGCGGCATGCAGCTGATATTACGATTGCAAGCTGTAATGTTACATTATCTTCTTCCGGAGCCATTCGCGGCGGCGATGAAACCGCAAGCAGCAAAATCACAATGACGGGACCGTCTGCGGCGGAATTGGAAGATCCTGTTGTGACGGAAAAATGGAAAGCCCTCTATGCGAAAATGGGTCAGGAATGGGGAACTGCCGATATTGCACAGATCGGCGAAACAAAATATTCAACGCTGACTGCGGCATTCCGGGCGGCAACAAACGGATGCACGGTCAAATTGCTTTCAAATGTTGCGTTGGACGGAACCGTGAGTTTCACTCCCGATACTCCGGTCAGCTTCACGCTTGACGGTGCAGGCTTTACTATTTCGGGCGGAAATTACACGCTTCTGTCTCTCGGCGAAAATGTAACCTGCACAATAAAGAACATCACATTTAGCGGTGATAACTACGAAACCGGAACAGGCGTACTCGACCTTGCGGGCGCGGATGTGACTTTGGAAGCTAACACAAAAATTATCAACGGTGAAAGTGTAACATCAAACAGTCTCGGCAACAGTGCATATGTTGGAATTTCCTCTTCCAAGAGCGGCAGTAAGCTGACAATCAACAATGGAGCGCTCATTGATGTTGCGGGAACTGCTTTGAAATCGGATGTCGGAAATTCTTCCGATATTACGATTAACGGCGGTACTGTCAAAACCAAAAATCGCGGATATATTTCCAATGCGACATCTAAACTTACTATTAACAGCGGAAAACTGGTTAGCACTTGCACGAACATCAATCAAGTGCTTATGCAGTGCTACAACTCTAAAACCGATATTTCCATTTATGGAGGCGAATTGAGCACTGTTAAAGCGCCGATTTTCAACAACTCCACCAAGGGAACGCTTGTTGTCATCGGCGGCACTTTCACCGTCGGCACCGAGACTTACACCGTCAATACCCTCGACAGCTACAGTCTTTCTCTGAACGATGATATCGGAATCAATTTTTACGCGGCACTTTCGGACAATGAAACGAAGCTGACCGCTACGCTTCCGAACGGAAAGACCGTTACGATGAAGCTCACCGATGCAAATCAGAAAATCGCAAAGTTCGGTCTGCTGAACCTTTACCGTTTCACCGTCAATGTCAGCGCGGCTGACATGACCGCCGAAATTCCCGTGAAACTGGAGGCGGCGGGGAATACCGACGATGTAACCGTTTCGGTTGTCCGGTATGCAAAGCAGATTTTGTCGGATGACACGCAGTCCGAATCCGTCAGGGCGCTTGTGACCGCAATGCTCCACTACGGTGCGGCGGCGCAGACCATCTTTGAAAAGAATACCGACAACCTTGCAAACAAAGATCTGACAGCGCCCGACTTCTCCTCCGTTACGGTTGCGGATTCTTACGCACCGAGCGTAACGGGCAACGCCGACGGTTTGACCTACTATGGCACAAGTCTGTTGCTCAGGAGCAAGACCGTTATCCGTCACTATTTCCGTCTGGCGGACGGCAAGAGCATTTCGGACTATGAATTCAAACTGGGCGAAACGGTTCTGACTCCGGCGCAGTACGGGGAAAGCGAACTCTGGTATGTGGAGATCACGGGTATCAAGTCCTCCGAACTGACCACGGCTTACACCATGACGGTTGGTGACCTGACCGTGACCTACAGCGCGATGGGCTATGCCTATACGGTGCTGAAAGCCGAGGATTCCGATGCGAACCTGATCGCAACGGTGAAGTCTTTGGTCAACTATGCAAACGCGGCGAAAGCCCACTTCAACTGAGAGGGGAGAAAAACATGAAAAAAGAATATGTATATCCGCAGTATTTGCTGATTGACATGACCCTTGAGGATATTTTGACAACCTCAACCGCAGTTGACAAGCGAGACGAGGACGAATTGCCCGTTGTAAAATTTCGCGGGGTATAAGGTAACAGAACGGGACCCGCGGCGCGGGTCCCTCCCGAAAAAGACTGCATTCAAGAGAGAGAGGAATTACCGATGAAAAAAAGAGCATGGATTTCCTGCCTGTTGGCACTTGCAATGTTGCTTTCCTGCTTTGCGGCGGTTATGCTTCCCGCGTCTGCGGAGGGGGCAACCTACGAAAGCGACGAAGCCGCAGTTGAGGCGGGGTATTATTTCCGCCTGAACGGCAAATATTACAAGAATTTGGTTGACGCGCATCTGGACATTGCCGACGGCGACACCGTCTATATGCTTGCGGACTATACCAACAATACCACACACGAATATGTGGGGTGGAATGCAGCGACAAAAAGCTATACCGATACCAAAACTTACACCATCATCGGCGGCGGTCACACCTATAGCAGCTCCGTTACGCACGGTCTGCATTTCTACAGCGCAAATGTCACAATCGACGGTATGAACTACATTGCCGCAACCGGAAATGTTTCGGGTCTGCGGATCGAAAACACTGCAAAGGTGACCCTGAAAAACTGCACCTTTGAAAAAGTCGGTGTTTCCGAAAAAGCATGGAATACTCCCGTTATCGTTTACGGAACGCTGACGCTTGACGAAGGCGCGGTTCTGAAAAACAACGGCGAAGGCGCTGATTCCAACAGCCACGGTGTTTATCTGGAAGGCAAGGATCTCAGCGGAAACAACCTTGACCCGAATGTCATTCCGAAATTGATTCTGAAGGCGAACGCGACGATTGACGCAAAGAGGAACATCGTTTACGAATCCACGAAGTCCGAAATTGAAGTTCTGTCGCATACCGTTAAACTGATTGACTCTACCGACGCGGCGCGCACGGAAGGCTGGCGCAAAGCGAAAAACGATACCGTTATTACCATGTCCGGTCCGACAGACGAGGACTACAACAATCCCGAGGTCAAGGCGGCTTGGAAGGACCTTTACACCAAGCTTGGCGAGACATGGATCGACACCCCGAATGTGGATCGCGACACCATCCTTTCCTACAAGCCCGATATGGGGGCGGCAAGTGTACGCATGAATGACAACAGCTACGGCTTGCGCTTTACCGCAACGGTTTCGTCCGATGTTGCCAATTTTGCAAAGGCGCTGGTTGACCGCGGGACCATGACTTCGTTCTCCTACGGTACGCTGATCGTCCGCTACGAGGACATCAAGGACATGACCGAGATCACGGTTGAGGCACTCACAGCCGCCGGGGTGAAATATGTTGATGTCAAAGCGAAAAACGGATTGACCGAAAATTCAAACGGCACCGTAACCCTCAGCACCGCGATGGTGAACATCAAGGAAGCCAACTACGGCGTGAAGTTCTGCGCAATTTCCTACATTACCTATGTTTATACCGACACTTCTCTCGGTACGCTGACTGCATATGCGGATCCGAGTGAAGCAAGCAGCCTTGGAGACGCGGCATGGCGCGCACTGGCGGATGTCAGCGCCGAATTGAAATCCGGCTGCACCAACCCGCTCCACAGCTATTGGAAGCTCGAAAACGGCGAATATGTGGAGGTTGACGGCGATGTTTACACCAAATATTCCAAAGCACAGCAGGCGGCGCTTCTGGCGTTCACCGCGGCGAACTGAGAGAGGAGAGGCAATATGAAAAAACTTTGGATGCGCATTCTTGCAATTGCGATGCTTGCAGTCATGCTGCTTGCGGCAGTCTCCTGCGGCGGCGATAAAACGCCCGCAAAAACCGATGCGCCGACAAAAACCGAAACACCCGACAACTCTGCCGAAAAGCCTGAGGACACAAAGCCTCCCGTAAAAGAGCGCGATGTACCGTTTGTTGACAGGACCGAGGATGATACCGTTAATGACAATTTCTGATTCAAAGGAGAAATATGTATGAAAAAAGCACTGAAAAACGGACTTCCGTTCCTGTTGGCATTGGTGATGCTTGTTTCCGTTCTGGCTTCCTGCGGCGGCAACAAAACGCCCGCTGTGCCGACGGGAACCGCTAAGAGCGATGAAATCAACGAGCCGACCACGAACACGGGCGGCGAGGAGGAAGAAATTGAGGTTTTGCCTGATGTCAACTACAACAATAAGGTGATCAATATCCTGATGCGCGACAATGACTACTATGTCCGCGACATGGAAATTGGTGAAGAATTGATTGAAAAGGGCAAGGCAACCAAGGTTGACGAGCAGGTCTACTACCGCAACCGCGCCGTGGAAAAGCGGCTGGGCGTGAGCATTAAGGTTACCCGGCAGAGCGGCAATGGCAACTTGTTGGACGCGGGAGGTGTACGCAACGCGCTGAACGACGGCACCTATGATCTGATTGCCGACCACGGGCGCGGACTTTTCACCTATGCGGTGGAGGGGCGCTTCAAGAACTGGTACGAACTGAAGTATGTCGATCTGACAAAATCCTGGTGGAGCCAGGGAATGATCTCGGACTTTACCATTCAGAATACCGTTTGGTGCATGACGGGTGACCTGAGCTATCAGGGAATCGGCGCAACGGTTGTCATGGTAATGAACAAACAAGTGCAACGGAATCTGGTTTTGGATGATCCTTACGAGGATGTTCTGAACAATTCATGGACCTTTGAAGTGTTCCGCGAAATGGTTGAACAGGCGAAGAGCAACACCGGCGGGACCGATCTGAATCCCGAAAACGGTGATCTGACCGGCTACATGACCACTCAGTGGAGAGGACCGATGACGGCGCTTTACTCTGCCGGTCTGCGTGCGATCAAGGTTGGCGAGGACGGCAACCTGCAAATGACCGTCAACAGTCAGAAAACCGTTCTGCTTTTTGATGATTTCTTCCGCTTGATCGACATGGAAAATGTCAAACTCTATCTCGGCAATATGCCCGGTTCCTTCTATAAAACCTTTGCAACCGGGAATGTGCTGTTTATGGATACGCGGCTTTATGAGATCAGCAAGGTGATTGAAAACGATTTTCTTGATTACGGTATTTTGCCGTGGCCAAAGTATGACGAATCGGTTGATGAGTACTATGCGTGGGTCGACGCGGTTGCAAATGTATTCGGCGTTCCGCTCGGAAAGAGCGAGGAGGATTACGAGTGCATCAGCGCGGTTCTCGAAGCGCTTGCCGCCGAGGGACACCGTCGCGTCATTCCGGCATTTTACGAGGATACCATTCAAAAGAAGTATGCGCAGGATTCGGATTCCTTCCGTTCATTGGAACTGATCCGTGCAGGACGCGTGTATGACCTTGCTTCCTATATGGCTGTGGATCTCGGCTCGCTTTCTTCGGTCGGTTACACGATTGCGGGAATGAAAACGCAGAACTACTCCGAATGGTGGAGCACAAACGGCTCATCCCTTCAGGGCAAAGTCGACAAACTGAACACGCAACTGAAGAAGCTGATAGCATCCAAATACTGATTTTCGGCGGGCGGGATCGGCATTGTCCGGTCCCATCCCGCAATTTGATTTTTGATTTTGAATCACGGGGGTATTCCATTGAAAAAGAATCTGTTCTTCCGCTCTCTTCTGTGGATTGCGATTGCGGCATTGTTTTTTCCGTGCTTTGCCGCCTGCCGCGGAACCGGGGAGGGAACCGAGACCGGGAAAATGACGCATTCCGTAACCGAACCGACCGAAACACTAACGGATTTCTTCGGCTCCGATGCGGGAAACTATGTGATCATCTATCCGGCAAGTGCAAAATCCACGGTGATTGAAGCGGCAAAAACACTGACGGCGGCGCTGAATTCCGTTTTTGGGCTGTCGCTCCGTTGCCGTACCGACAGCGCCGTCAAAGCAGCGGACAGCGCGCATGAAATTCTGGTTGGCGAAACAAACCGAAACGAGAGCAAAACGCTTGCCGCCACATTGGAGAACGAAGGCGACTGGGGCATTCGTTGGTCGGGTTCCCGACTTGCCGTTTGCGGAAAAGGCAATACCGCCACAAGCCGCGCGGTCAACCGTCTCCTTTCGGATTATGTCCTCGGGAAAAGCGGAACTTTGCGTCTTCCCCAAAAGCTTGACCTGCATTGGAACTTCCGTGAAATGAGCCGTGCGGCATTCACGCTGGCAGAATCCTACCGCGTGATTTTCCCGAGTGCAAACCGTTCGGATGAGCGCCGCCTCGGGGGCGTTCTGCGCGATGAGTTGCAGGCGCTGACAGGCTCAACAGTCAAGGTGCAGTCCGATGAGAAGGGGGACTCCGGCGCGGAGATTCTGATCGGCATGACCAATCGCCCGGAATCCGCGGACGGAGCAAAAGGGCTTACGGATTATCAGGACTACCGCGTGACGGTTACGGGCAACAAGGTTGTGCTTTCGGGCAACAGCACCGAAGCCTTGCGCCGTGCCGCGGCTGATCTGATCGAAGCGTTGACGCTCGGAAAGATTACCGACCTCGGTTCGGACTATGTTTCCGAAAATCTCTTTTACGGCGAGGGGCGTTCGGAGCGTCTGCCCGAACTCGCTTCCTTTATTCCGTCATGGTCGACCTCGGTGCAGCCGGCAGAATGGCTCGGAAGCCTTGACGAAAAGATCAACGCCGTTACCACCATTGACGCGCGCAATCTCAGCGCCGTGCGGGGAGGAGACACCAAGCGGTATGCCGCCGGTTCCTTTGAAGCCATCGCTTCGGCTGTCCTTTGCGGAGCCGATCTGATTACACTGGATGTGTTTGAAACAAAGGATCATGTTCTGGTCACCGTTCCGGACGGCAATCTTTCGGCTTACACGGACGCGGCAGAGCGCTACGGCGCACTCGGTGCTCCGTCCTCCACGCTGGTTTCCGACTGGACATGGGAACAGATCCGCACCCTGAAGCTGAAGCGTTCCGCGTTCGGCAGAGTGCTGACGCTTTCCGAGGCGGTCTCGCTTTGCGCCGGGCGGTGTTTGGTTTACGCATCGGTTTCGGGTGCGGACGATTGGACCGATACGCTCCTGTATCAGGCATTTGCGAATCAGAACGCTGCGAAGTCCTACTTCATCCCGAATCCCGATTCCTACACGCTGACCGAGCCGAAAACCGTGACGGCTCTGCGCAAATGGATGAACCGTGACAAATCGAACGGCGCGGTGGCGGAAGCATACAACTATTGGACTGCCTGCGTGGCGAAGAAGCCGAATCACTGGTCCAGGTTGCTCTGGCAAAACAACGGAAACGATGACAGCGCCACATGGCAGTTCCTGCGCGACGAGTGGAAAACCTTCCTGTATACAGCCGACATTGCCGCATACTGCGATTACATCGGCAAGAATCAATCCTCCTCCGTCAAGACCGATGATGTCAGTACCGATCAGCCATATACCATCAACCAAACCGACTTGGGCTACCGCGTGATGATTCTCTCGGATACACATTATTACACGACCTCCAACATTAAGGAAGATAACCTTGGGATTACGCGCGAAATGAAGCGGGATTTTCTGACCTCGCAGATCCGAAAAGAGCTTGACGGACGCGGACTTGACGGGATTCTGGTCCTCGGCGACCTTGCAACCGACAACTGGACGGTCGGACTTGAGGATGCTAAAAGCGACGCGGAAATGTACACAAAGAACACTTACTACGCAAAAGCGCTGTACGACGATTGCTTCCGACAGTTTGAGGACGAACTCGGCATCTATGTTCTTGCAGGGAACCATGACAGCTTTCTCAACGAAAAATGGAAGGAAATGTTCGGCACCGACCGTCAGTTCTCTTTTAAGATCGGCAACATGGCGTTCATCATGCTGGATACCTTTTCGGATAAGGGAAGCAATTCCAAGGGCAACGGTACTTCCTATGTCGGCATCGACAAAACATGGCTGGCAAGCGAAATGGCGAAGTATCGGAACTGCAAGGTGGTTGTTTGCTCGCACTATTTCAACAGCATGAGCGAGTTGAAAGAGCTTTCCGGCAAATACGCGAACATCATCGGGTTCTACCACGGACATACGCATCTGTATGAAGCGGTGGATGTCGGAAACGGTAAAATGTGCATCAACGACGGCGGCTTTTCCTACACCGCTTTTGCAAGCGAGGGCGGGGAGTGGAACTTTGAATACCTGGATCCGCGTTCCGCTTGGGGCTATTGCATTCTGGAATGGACTGCCGACAACAGCCGTTGCGTATCTTACCGCACCACGCTTGCCATCACTTACGAGGCAACCAACATGACCTACAAAATTGCCAAGGAACGCAAAACGGCGGACATCCCGCTTTCATGACAAAAACAAAGGAGAACGCATGAAACATCGCATTCTGTTGGTTTCGGATATGCACTATACAACCGACCTTAGCGAAAAGGAGCTTCGCCTCACGCACCCCGAGTCCAGAGCCTCGCTTGCCTCCGGTCCGCTCTTCGGCAGAACGCAGAAGGAAAAGATTGACCTGATTTCGGCGGCGGTAGTCGAAGAGCACGCAAAAGCGCCGCTTGACGCGGGTTTGGTCCTCGGGGACCTTTCCATTGACGATTACGATTATCGCAAGCTGCCGGACAATTACTGCCGCCGCTTCCGTGACGAATGTATGCGCGGCTTTCCGTGTCCTTCATGGGCGTTGGCAGGCAACCATGACAGTTATCCGGATGACGCATGGCGCGAGGTGTTCGGCTACGGGCGGCAGTTCTCGGTCAGGATCGGGGATCGCGTGTTTGTGATGCTCGACACCTTCCGCAAAGTCCCCGCGCACGATGCCTCGGGAGCGGCGTATACACCGGTTGATACCGATTTTCTCCGTGCCGAGCTGGAAAAGTACCCGACCGAAAAGATGTTCCTCTGCGCACATTATATCGACATCCGCCAAGAAGAGCAGAATACGGAATTCTGCAGGATTTTGCAGGAAAACGATCGCATTCTCGCGCTCTTCCGCGGGCATACGCACATTGCCGAACTTCTTACCTTTGCGGGCAAACCGCTTGCCGACATCGGCGGCTACGGCTACAGCGGACAGGTGGTTGACGGAAAGTATACCTTTGGAATCTTTTCTCCCAAGTGGGCATACGGCTATGAAATACTGGAGTGGGATGACAACATGACCCGCTTCTGTCATATCAAACCCGCGCTTTCCTACGAGGCGCAGAACGGGCGCTTCGATGTACCGTTGACTGTTTCGGGCGAACGCATACTCAACACCTAAAAAGGAGACTATCATGACAGAAACGATCCGAATTGCGACAGGCGGCGGTACCGGGATCACCCTGACCGAGGCAGAACTCGGAAATACGCGTGCCGTGTATGTTGACGCGCGGATTCCGCTTGGCGGGGAAATCGTTTATACCCCGACACAGCCGGAATGCGATGAATATGTTGCCATTGAAAATCACTCCCCGTTCTGGTGCCGTCCTTTTTTCGGCAAGGATCTGTGCGATCTGCCCGAGCGTGTGCAGGCATTGCTTTTGCGACGCGGTGAAGTCTATCGTTGCATCATGCCGATCTGTGCGGATACTTGGAAAACCGTTATCCGCGGAGGCAAAAACGGGATGGAATTCCGCCTTTACACGAATTACGGCAAAGACATTGCCTGCGTGCGTCAGCTTTCATGGGTGGAAGCGCGCGGCAGGAATCCGTTGGAACTTGCGCACCGTTGCGCAAAAACCGCCGCGGCACTGCTCGGAAACGGAATGAAACTGCGGGCGGAGCGATCCTGCCCGGAGGTGTTCGATTATCTCGGTTGGTGCTCGTGGGACGCGTTTCGGATTCGCGTGAATGAAGGCGGACTGCTTGAAAAGGCGGCGGAATTCCGCGAAAAAAGGGTCCCCGTCCGATATGCGATCATCGATGATATGTGGGCGGACTGTCCGTCACTGAACGGGATTCCGTCCGATGTGGATCTGAACACGATGATCGGATTCATGCACAAGAGCAAACTGCGCTCTTTTGAAGGGGATCCTGTGCGTTTTCCGAACGGGATGAAGCATGCCGTGGAAGCACTCAAAACTGCGGGCATCCGCGATGTCGGCATCTGGTTTCCGACCACGGGCTATTGGTCCGGTGTGGAGGCGGGCGGCGAGGCGGAGCGCGAATTTTCGGCAGACCTGATGACGGAACCGGGCGGCAGACGGATCGTCAAACCCGAATTGCCGCACACGGAACACTGGTTCGATGCTCTTTGCGCCAAAGCGAAATCGTGGGGTGCAGATTTCGTAAAGATTGACAATCAGGGCTGTCAGAACTATTATCGGGAAGCCGGACCGATCGGAAAAACCGCTCGCGCAGTGCAGACCGGAATCGAAACTGCCGTTGCGGAACAATTCGATGGCGCGGTCATCAACTGCATGGGAATGCCGTCGGAATGTATGTTCAACCGTCCCGACAGCGCGGTCAGCCGTTGCTCGGACGATTTTCTGCCCGAAAACCGCGCGTGGTTTACCAAGCATATTCTGCAATGCGCCTATAACGGTATTTTACAGGGGCAGTTTTATGTCAACGACTGGGATATGTGGTGGACCGATGACGGGCAGGCGAAGAAAAACAGTCTTTGCCGTGCGATCAGCGGCGGACCGATCTATGTCAGCGACAAATTGGGGCGGACCAAAGCGGAAATCCTGCGCCCGCTGTGTCTGTCAAACGGTCGGATTCTGCGCCCGGATGAAAGTGCCGTTCCGACTGCCGACTGCCTGACGAGCGACCCGCGCACAAGCGGAAAGCCGCTCAAGGTGCGGAATATCGCGCGCGGCACGGGGATTCTGGCGGCATTCAATCTGAATGCGGAGGAAACCCCTGTTTCGGGGACCCTTGGCGCAACGGATGTCGGATTCTCAGCCGCGACCCGTGTGGTGGTTTACGATTGGTTTGCAAAGACCTGCCTCTTGCTGGAAGCGGGAGAGCGGATGGAGTTCACGCTGGAGGGACCCGACGATTTCCGCCTTTGGTGGATTGTTCCGTATGTCAGCGCAGGTATGACGGTGCTCGGCAAAGCCGATCTGTACATCGGATGCCTTGCCGCAGAACCGCTCGGAGATGGTCGCTATCGGGTTGCGGACGGCGGAGAATTCGTTGTTGCAAGCAAACGGACCGTGCGCGCGGAGGTTGACGGGAAGATACTTGACGGAGAGCGGGACGGAATGCTGTATCGCTTTTGTCTGCCCGAAAAAACGGTCGATGTTCGGATTTTTTCCGAATAAAACATCCCCGTAGCCGACTTTCGATCGGTTACGGGGAGAAAATGAATTTCATTTCCGGGCGGCTGTTGTGTCGCGCAGATACAGTTCGGTCGGCAGAACAATATGTGTTCTCGGGGCGGCACCGAATTCGGCTTTTCCCGAAATATAGCCGTAAAGCGTTTCCGAGGCGATATGTGCCATGTTCTTTTTCGAAACGCTGACGGAGGAAAGCATGGTCGGAAAGATATAGTCCGCGCAGATGTTATCGAACCCGATAACCGAAATGTCCTCCGGAACGCGGGCGCCCGCCTGTTGGGCTTCCCGAATGATGCCGTATGCAAGCATATCGTTGAAGGAAAGGACTGCGGTGCAGATCCGATTTCGGGAAAGGAATCCCCTGATCTCGGTTCGGTATTCGGTTTGTGCCAGCGGAAGATTCAGAATGTTCTCTTCCGAGAAGGGGATTCCCGCTTCTTCCAACGCACGAAGATAACCCGAAAAGCGTTCGCGGTCCGAAGAAATCAGCGGATTGACGCGCACGCAGGCGATGTTCCGATGTCCCTGTTCAATCAGATGCCGCGTGGCAAGGTAGGCTCCGCCCGCGTCGTCGCAAACCACATAATCCGTGTCAAGGTCCCCGTCAAAGTGCCGTCCGATGAGCACATAGGGAATATGGGATTTTTCGAGATAACGGATGGCTTCCGTATTGGCCTGTGTCGGACAAATGATAACCCCGTCTACATTCTGCCCGATGGAAATTTTAACCGCGCGCAATTCGTCGTCGGCGTTCTCGGCGGTGTTCATAAACAGCGGCGTGATGCCGAAGGCACGGAAATATTGCTCGATACCGCGAAACACGATGGAAAAATGCGGGTTGATGATGTCGGGAAGAATGACCGAAATGATGGAGCTTTTGCCCGCGCGGACTCCGCGCGCCTGAAAGTTGGGGATGTAGTCCAATTCATCCGCCACGCGGCGGATAATGGCTTTGGTTGCATCGGAAATATCGGGTTCATCGCGGAGTGCGTG
>CAKSUH010000014.1 GCA_934500855.1 uncultured Eubacteriales bacterium | reverse complement strand
CGTTCCGCCCGAGGCGGGCTTGACGGTGCAGCCGTCCAGTGTGGAGCCGTTTCCGCCCAGCAGGAAGCCCGTTTTGCAGTTGCCGCCGATGTGCAGCCCCGTCAGCGTTGCGTTGGCGTTCTCCGAGCCGACCGAAACCCCGACATCGCCGTAGACCGCAATCCGTGCGTTCTTCAGCGTCAGCTTCTTGCTCCGAATATCGATTCCCGCCGCGCCGTCCCGCACGCCGATGCGAATCAGCGCACCGCGCAGGTCGTACTCCTTGCCGTTGTGCGAGCGGCTGAAGGTCAGCCCCGCGCCGTCCGTTACGGCATAGTCGCCGTTCTCCTCAATCGTGCCGTTTTCAATCAGCGCCATCAGCTCCGCCGAGGTGACCGAAACGGTCCTGTCCCCCGTTGGAACCTCGGGGACCTCGCCCGTCACGCCCGTATCCGATTCGGTGGGAATTTCGGGAATTGTTGTTGTGTCCGCGCCGACCGTCCCCGTTTTTGCCGTGCCCGTTACCGCGCCGACCTCACTTCCCGCGCGGCAGGAGACCGCCGCCATACATAGTCCTGCTATCAGAATGCTCATCCACAGCCAACCCTTTCGGTTTCTTCTTGTTTTCATTTGTCGATTCCCTGCTGTCAGTCCTCCGATGGCTCCGCATCGGAATACGCGTCCCGAAACGCCTTCAGATTTCCCTCAAAGGAATCCACCAGCTTTTTCATCTCCGAGACATAGTTTCGGTTGTAATCCAAAATCAAATCAAACGGTCTTGCCGCAGGGTCTCCGAAGTTGGTAGAGTTGATAAACGCAAAGTCGATTTGAAACCGCGCCATGATGAAATCCAGCATCCTTGCGGTGTCGGGGTCGCCCGAATAATGAAGCTTGAGCGAATCCTCGTAGTAAACGGGTCTGACATCCTCGTAGGAGAGAATCGACAGCGCCTCGAGAATCGTTGCCGACATATGGAGGTTCTTTGCGGTCTTCATGATTCCGAAAACCGTACAGCCGCTTGAGGAAACGACATAATCGGTTTGGGTCTTGTCGTATTTCGGCATCGGGAGCAGAGAGAAGCTGTCAAGATTCTTTGAAATCCGGGTCGCGCCTCCGAGCGTACTGGTGTCAAACAGCGCACGGTTGGCAAAAAACAGCGCCTCGGCACCCACGGGAGACTCCACCGACCCCGCACCGCCGCCGTAATAGGAATACGGGTTGCTGTTGAAAAATTGGTACAGCTTCTGGAAGATATCCACATTTCGGCTTGCCGTGTAGGTCTGGCTGATGGTCCCGTCCTCGGAGATTTTCGAAAGCGCCAGACCCGCCGACCAGAGCATTGCGCGCCCGCCCCAGAGGTTGTAGGACAGCCCGTAGCGGTCCTCAAAGGTCCATTCCCCGTCGCCGTTGTCCAGCGATGCCAGCCGCATATAGGTCAGCATATCGTCCAGCGTCCAGCTGCCGTTATAGACCGACTGCTTGAGCGCCGCCACATCGATGAGCAAATCCTCGGCAAAGTAGTTGTTCATAAACAGCACCTGCGCCGAGGAGATTGCGTCCAGAGTCAGGTAGCTCAGCGCGGTGAAAATCTTTCCGTTCACGGTCGAGCTGCGGTTCCAGCCGTCCACCCAGTAGGGATTGTCCAGCCTGATTTCGTCAAGGGTTGCGAGGTCGGCAAAATAGCCCGCCGTCTCGCATTGGTAGTAGTAATCGGGGGAGGTAATGTCAAACGCCGCCTGCTCTGCGTAAAGGTCGTTTCTGCACTGCTCGTGGAATCCGCTCCAGCCCTTGTTGGTGGGCGTGTAGTTCAGATAGACATGGTAGCGCTCCTCCACCTGATGGTTGCGGGAGATCAGCTCCCTTGCGCAGGCATCCGCGGCGGTGTCCTCCTCAATGTATTGCCAGCTTCTGCCCGACATCACCAGAATGTTGACGTCGGCATCCTCGTAATCCGCAACGGGCAACAGCTCCCGATAGGAAAACGGTGGCGTGTCCAAGCCCGTTGTGACCTCCTCCGAGGCATCGGTTGTCCCCGCGGCGGGTGTCTGACCCTTTCCGCAGGCAAACAGACCCGAAGCTGCAAGCAGCAGACCCATCAGCAGGGCAAGCCGCTTTCCATAGGCTTTTTTCATGTTTTTCTCCTTTGGTATCTTGCCGCCGTCAGGCTTCCTCGGTGGGAACCCAAAGCGGCGGCAGTTCGTTCCCCTCTCTGCTTCCCTTCTCGGGCGGCTCGGTTTCGGGTTCCGACGGGGCAGGCGGTGCTTCCGTTTCGGAATCCGGTGTTTTGGGCGGGTCGACGGGGTTATTATCGACCCCCGGGCGCTTAACGGGCGGAGTGGGCGCGGCGGCTTCGGTCCCCGCCACAGTCTCGCTCCCCGTCCCCTCCGTGACCTCGGAGGATGCCGCCGTTTCGTTCGGCAGTCCGCTCCCGCGCCCACAGCCTGCCATGAACAGGCAGACTGCAAGCAGCAGGAGCATTCCAATCATCGGACCTGTGCGTCTCATGCTCACGGCTCCCAGATAATCGGCAGGCTGACGCCCTCCCGTGCGTTCTCCTCACTCCCTGTCAGGATATCCGCGCAGGACAGCAGTTCGATGCGTGCATCGGGCTTTGTATACAGCAGTTTCATGGCTGAATTCCCCTTCCACGATTATTGACAGTCCGCCACGACCAATGCAAGCAGGTCGGCATCAATCTGCGGCAGATTTGCGGTGTTGTAGCCGAAATACTGCTGTGCCGTTCTGCCGTACACCAGAATTCCCGTGCAGATTTTTGCCACATCCAGTTGGTCCCGCGTTGCCGCGTCTCCCGCATCCTTCCAGATTTTCACCTGCGCGTAGCAGTATTCCGCAACGCTGTAGGTGTTGCCGCTTGTCAGAAGCTCCTGACCGTCCTTCATGAGCGAAATTCTGACGGTTTCGGTCATTTTCTTGGCGGAAACCGGAACCGAGTAGACAAATACATAATCTTCTGCGGTAAAATTCTGACCGTCAGGTCCCTTCCCGGTGTAACTCTCGCCAACCACACGGATAGGAGCGTCATCCCCGACTGTAATGTTCGCTGCAACGCCCATGGGGGAGCCGTCCAGCTTTACATAAAAATTGACAACAGGGATCTCCATTGCGGAGATGCTGTGTCCCATCATTGTTGCGGTACCCGCGAATTTCACACTGGTATACTCCAGACTGTTGATCCAGAAGTATGCCCTCTGTCTGCCATCCTTAAAGCAACAGATGAGATAGTAGTTCTCATTCGCAGTCACATTGAATTCATAGGTCAGCGCTGCGGAGAAATCGGTGTGATCAACAATCTTCCATTCCTTCAGCACGCCGCTCCTGTCGCCCACACTGTTCACCGCGGTCGCTTCGTTTGCAAGCACGATCGCTGCATCTCCGCTTGCATTGATGTTGGCAAGTTGGAAGGTCATCTTCACCGTTCCGGTGAAGGGAGCAACGAACCGGAGACCCATCTGATGCCCCGGCCAAGATTCATAGAGAAAACCGTTTGTGATACAACCGTCGCCGCCTTCATTCGACTTTAAGGGGTTCTGTGTGCGGTCAGGAATATCTTTCCAATGAGTTCCGCAGGTCGTGTCGTTTCCTCTGATGTAATAGCCAAAGGAGAAAAATGTATCAACTTTTCCTCCCATCCACGTTGATGAAGTCGTGAGTGGCTTGCCTTCGTTGTTTACCCATTGCGTCACAGGAGGTGTTGCCGGGGTCGATGTTTCTGCAAATGCAGTCAACACCGTTGCCAAAGCCATACCGAGCAGCATACAGAGAATCAGTGCGATGGAAAGTGCTTTCCGGGTTCGTTTCATTTTCAATAGCCTCCGCTTCATTTTATTTGCGCCCTGCCTTTCGACTCGGGTCACCTGTATCAATATCATAGCATATTTTGTGCATTCTGTAAAGTCGCGATATTGTCCAATTCTATATGAATATTGACATTTTGCGCGAAATTGTGCCGAATATCATATTGATTTTATAACAAATATAAAAAGAAGCACAAATTCACAGTACACAATTTCAGCAGTTCGTTTTTGTGCATCCTATACAAAAATCTAAAGTGAGCAAAAAAGACCGCGAATTCTAAAATTCGCGGTCTTGACAAACGGAGAAAAATGTGCTATCATGAGAGCAAGTTCCATAACAGAGGAGAAGCCTATGCTATACAGACAGGAAGCGCCCTATCTGCGCTACGAACAGATTCCGGTATCCTCTACCACCTACAACTACAGTCCCTGTCATGCCACTCAGCCGACCGAACTGAAAAAGCACGGGATTCTTTGGTTCAGCATTCCGCATAATCATCTGGCGGTGGAAATTCTGCGAATCGTGCAGGGGGAGGTCTGGGTCTCGGTCAACGGCACCCCGCATGCGCTGTATGCGGGTGACCTCGTTTTCCTGAATCCATTTGATGTTCACGCGACCTATGTCACAGCTCCCGAGACCATGAACGAATTCCATGTCATCAATTTTGACCTGTCCCTTCTGAAAAACGGCGCGGTCCCCGATTTTGATGCCTATCTGGAATCCATTGAGGAGAACGCCCGCAGAATGCAGCACCTGATTCTGCACGATGACCCCCACGCGGCGGAGCTGAACGAAAAGCTGCGGGCGATTCACGCCTGCTATGCGGAACGGTCTGCACCTGCGGGGTTCATGCGGATTCTCGCAAGTCTTCTGGACCTGTTGGCAATGTTGGAGCAGGACGGATTCGTTTCGTCCGGCAATGGCGAGAAAATGTCCAAACAGGCAACTTTCACGAAAGAAATTGTGCAGTATGTCAGCCGGCATTACGCAGAGCCAATCTCAACGGTCGATGTGGCGGAACGGTTTCATTATAGCAAGTCCTACTTTTGCAGGAGTTTCAAAGCCATTTTCAACCAATCCTTTATTGACTATCTGCATTCCTACCGCATTTCCGTTGCGCGTTCCCTGACCCTTGACCGATACCAGACCATCGGAAACATCGCGCAAGCCGTCGGTTTTGCTTCCTACAACCACTTTGCCTCCTGCTTTCAAAAATATTCGGGCGAATCACCGAAACATTTTTTTGGCAGCGACTCCCAACTGTAGAATTCTGTTTGCAAAATACCCGGGTCTCCCGGGAATCGGGAACTGCATTCAGGTCTCAGGACGGGAGCCTCCACTTCCGGAATGCTCCGCGCGGTGTTGTAAACCGGTTGCAGGTAATCGGGCTTCAGCGCCTCGGGCAGATGACTGCATTTCACTTCAACCGCATTTTCAAGCGGGAATTTCATCTCACTCCTCCGGTACGAAATGTCGGCACGCGTTCCGAACATATGAAAAACAGGGATAGCCCATTGCCGAATGCAAATGCATTCAAATGTATGGACTATCCCCTTTTTTTCTTAAACGGTGCTTTTTTCCTCGCTTTTCGACTCCGTTACGCCCGTTTGCCGAAATAATTCCTGTGGTTTTGGACTACATTGCAATATCGATTTGCATGTTCCGTTATTTGCTGATAGGATTCGTTTGCAATCCACTCTATGGGCGTGAGCGCCGAGCCGACGCCGACTCCTGCAAGCCCTGTAGCAAGGAAGTCTCCGATGTTGCGCTCGTTGACTCCGCCGACCGCAAGAAACGGGATATGCGAAAGCGGTGCCATCAGCGCTTTGATGTAGGAAAGCCCTAATGTATCTGCGGGAAAGAGCTTGACGAAATCCGCACCGCTTTCGTAGGCAACCGCCGCCTCGGTCGGGGTCATCGCCCCGGGGATGGACACGCAACCTGCCGCCACGGTGTGTCGGATGACCTCGGGATTCACATTCGGGGAAATCAGGAATTCCGCGCCCGCTGTCATGGCTCGGTCCGCCTGTCCGACCGTCATCACCGTTCCCGCGCCGATGTGCATTCTGCCCGCCATGTGCTTTTTCAGTTCGGCGATGCTCTGCGCGGTCTCCTCGCCGGAGGTCCTTCCCGTTTGGTCAAAGGTAATCTCCGCAAACCGAATCCCGCCTGCCGCCAGTGCATCCAACAGTGGCGGCAGTTTTTCATGCTCCACCCCACGAATGATGGCGATGATTGCTGCCTCGCGGATTTTCTGTATCAGTTCGGTTTTCTTCATCCGTTTTTCCTCTTTTCCAATGCGAGCGCAATTTGTTCCGCGCCGTATGCTGCGGCGTATTCGGAGATTGCCTCAGGAATTTCCTCCGCCGCCAAGCCCGCGCACTCGCGGAGCAGGAACGCATAGGCAAAGCGGAGCGGGTTCGAACCGCCGACAAGAACCCTGCGTCCCCTGCCGTCCTTCCGCAGTCTCTCCACATCGGCGCACAGCACCGCGCCGAGCAGGAAGGAGAACAGCTGCTCCGATGTGTCCGTGCAGAATTTTTGGCGAATGCGCACCTTGAACAGCGCCTCGTTCACCCCGCGTTCCGCCGCGCAGGTACAGCCCGCAAGCAGGCGGTCACGGTCGGGCATCTTCGGGTAGACTCCCATCAGCTTCTCGCGCAGAATGGTATTCTCCGCCACCGCGCGGAGCAGTTCGCCCGAAAGGGAGGTGCGGAAGTCCTCCGCCACGCCGTCCGCATTCAGAAACACGGTTTTGAAGTGCGACCCGGGCAGAAGAATCACGGCTCGTGACATATCCCCGATTTTGCCGCAAAGTCCCAACAGCTCGGTTTCCTCCCCGCGCATGATGTCGGTTTCCGTTGGATCATCCGTGCGTCCCAATGTCCGCATTCCGGAAACGAGCCACAGGGGAAGCTCGGGCAGCCGGGGAAGCGTAAATTTCACCGCGTGCTCCGCCAGTTTATCGGCGCTCGCGGGCGGTTGGATATACGGGGTCGCGGCAAGCCCCGCTTCACTGCAAATCATGCCCGAGGCAACCGCAAGCTGCGGCATAATCTGCGTTTTGGCAAGGAACGCGCGCAGCTTTTCCGTCAAAATGTCCGCATAGGAAAGCGATGCGTCCAACACCGCATTCCGCGCACCGAGCCCGCATTTCTCTGCGGCAAGAATCTCACCGTCCCGCACCAATACAAGCCGCGTGTTGGTTGTGCCGCCGTCGATGGAAAGAACCGTCATGCCGTCACCCCCACAGGGTGCGGTTGATGTTCGGGGTCAGCTGTGCCAGCATCCCGCCGTCCACCACCAGTTCGGTTCCCGTTGTGTTGCGGGACTGCTCACTGCCGAAGTACCACGCCGCGTTTGCGATGTCCTCGAATTCCGCGATGTCGTGCAGAGGGGTATAGTTCGGCAGGCAGTATTTCGCGTTGTTCACATTGTTCTCCCACCGTTCGGTCTTAATCATCCCCGGCAGAACCACATTGGAGCGGATGTTCCACTTGCCCCAGTCCACCGCAAGCGACTTGGACATTCCGATCATCGCGCTTTTGGAGGAGCAGTAAGCGCAACGGTTTTCGGTCACGCGCAGAGCCGAATTCGAGCCGATGAACACAATCGACCCGCCGCCCGTCTCGCGCATCTGCTTTGCCGCCTCCCGAGCCATGAGAAAATTCCAGAAGATATTGGTATTATAGACCCCCATGAAGTCGTGGATGTCCAGTTCCATGCTCACCTGATTCAGTCCGAGGTTTGCCGCATTGAGGACAAGCGCCCCCACCGAATGCCCGTTTGCGCGGATGTCCTCGAAAATCGCCCGCACCTCGTCCGCATCGGGCGTTGCAGTCTGATAGGAATAGCCTTTTGTATAGACCCCGTAGGTATGGTTCAGCTTCTCGGCGGCATTGTCGGCGCTCTCCTGATTGCGACTTCCGATCAGCACCGCCCAGCCCTCGCGCGCGAACCGCTCGGCAATGGCATATCCTGTTCCGTTATGCGCTCCGGTTACAAAAACCGTATGTTCCATGCTCTGTTTCTCTCCCCTTTTCCTCTTACCAATCGGCATTGCTTCCGTCCTCGAAATACTGCCGCGGCGTCGTCCATTTTCCGTCATACAATTTCTCTTTGAGCGCGTCCTCGTCCAACTCAACGCCAAGCCCGGGCTTGGTGGGGACATCAATGTATCCGTTCTTCATCACAAACGGCTCTTTCAGATACCCAACGCCGAGGTCTCCGCCGTCGGGGTTGCCCGGGTGCTCCTGTACCAAGAAGTTCGGGCTGCACGCGTCCACCTGCAGGCAGGCGGCAAGCGAGATTGGTCCCAGCGGGTTATGCGGTGCGATAGAGCCGAAGTACAACTCCGACATCAGAGCGATTTTCCGCCCCTCGAAAATACCGCCGCAATGGCAGATGTCGGGCTGAACCACCGCCACCGCCTGCTTTTCCAACAGCTCGCGGAACTGCCATTTTCCGAACAGCCGCTCACCCGCCGCAATCGGTATGGAGGTCGACCGCGCAATGTTCGCCATGCAGTCCACATTTTCGGGCAGGCACGGCTCCTCGATGAAGAACGGGCGGTAGGGCTTCAGCTCCTCGGCAAGGCGCAGAGCCATCGCGGGACTGACCCGCCCGTGAAAATCAATGGCAAGGTCCACACTGTCCCCGATTCTCTCGCGCACCGCCGCAAAGCGCGCGATATGCCCCATGAGGTTCTGCGGCGTATCGATTGCGCGGATGGGCGGAATGATGGAATATTTCAGCGCGGTATAGCCCGCACGCAACCGTTCATCGGTGATGTTCAGCATCTCGTCCACCGAGAAATCGCCCGCCACGGCAGTCCGCTTGATGTGCGTATACATCCGGATTTTGTCCCGCACCTTGCCGCCGAGCATTTCCCAGACGGGGCAGTTGTAGTACTTCCCCTTGATGTCCCACATTGCCTGCTCGATGCCGCTGATTGCCGAGAGCATCAGAGGTCCGCCGCGGTAAAAGCCGCCGCGATAGAGCGCCTGCACATGGTGCTCGATCTGCATCGGGTCTTTGCCGATGAGGTAATCCTCAAATTCGCGGACAACCGCCTCAACCGAGGTGCAGTGTCCCTCCAGTACAGGCTCTCCCAGCCCCACCAGATCGGTATCGGTGTACATCTTCAGAAACATCCAACGGGGTCTGACCTTCAAAAGCTCCAGCTTTGTAATTTTCATATTCTTATATCTTCTCCAAAGAAATTTCCCGATAGAATTGCGGCACGACCTTGTTCGGATACGGGAACGCGGCAAGGTCGAGGCGGTCGAACAGCCCGCAGTGAAGCGGAACTGCCACCGCGCCGATCCGCTCGCAGAACCGCGCGCCGTCGGTCATGTTCATGTTGTTCCCTACCCCGTTGACGGGCAGGAACACCGCATCCACGTGCTTGGGCAGGTCGTCAAAAATGCGCGCGTCATAGAGCGTGTCGCCCGTAATATAGTAGGTTTTCCCCTCGGCTTCCATCAGAAAGCCGACCGCGCGGTCGTCCGAATGCACGGCACGAACAGCGCGGAAACGCAGGTTTCCCTCCGTCCACTCCGTGCCGCGATTGAACAGCACATAATTGTTTTTGATTCCGCCGAACCGCCGTCGGACATTCTCCCACGCGTTGCCCGAAGCCAGCACCGTGACCGCCGTGTCTGCGCCGAGATAGTGGCAGAGCGTTTCGGGGTCGGTGTGATCGAGATGGTTGTGCGTGAGCAGAATCAGGTCGGGCTTCAGCGAGAGGAAGCGCGGGTCGACCGGAACGCGCCGCCGATTGTGCGGTTCGATCCTCTCCACGCTGTCCGAAAGATAGGGGTCGAGCAGAATCACCTTGCCGTCCGTTTCAAACAGCAGTCCCGCCTGACCGAGCCATGTGATTTTCATATTCCGATTTCCTCCAATCCGATCTGAGAATGCAATTGCTTTGTTTCGTTTGGGCGCAGGAAGGCAAAGCCCGTTTCCTCCCGCGCAAACGGCGCATTCGCGGCGTTCACCATGCAGGTCTGCGGCTCCATGCAGAGAAAGGCTTTCCCGTCCCCGTAAATCAGGCGGTAGCCGAACGCCGTGTCGTTGCGGTAGACCGTCCGCAAGCCGTTTTCGGGGTCGGTCAGGGTCAGAAGTCCCCCGCCGCCCGCGCGGTAATGTCGGCTGACCGCGCCCGATGCGGGATGCCATGTCCCCGCCGCCAGTGCCGCCGATATTGCGTCAAATTCCGGCAGTCTGCCTGTCGGAAGATAGGTTGTCATATCCCGCTCAATCTCTCGCGACAGCTCCGCTTTTGCAAGCACGGTTTTCGCGTTCGTTTTCGGGGTCATGGCAAGACTGAAGGTCGTATGGAAGCCGAGAAAATACGGCATATCCGTGTCCGAGCGGTTGGTCAGAGCGGTTTTCAAGTGCAGCCCGTCTGCCTCCAAGCGATAGGACAGGCGCAGGGTGAACGCGTGCGGAAAGGACAGATACGGGTGCGCCGCGTCCGCCGTGTATTCCGCCGTCAGGCTGTCCCCGCTTCGTGCGGTCACGGCAAACGGCGTTTCGTGCAGTGTCCCGTGCAGATGACATCCCGTGTTCGGCTCGTTGACGGGAAAGACATACTCCCGCCCTTCAAATACGAACCGCCCGCCCGAGATACGGTTGACGGGAAAGAGAAGCGGCATTCCGTAAAGATACGGATTATCCAAGCGCATCGGGTCGGGCGGCTCCCGCAGGATGCGCGCGCCCGTGGCGGAATGGCGGAGCGAGATGCAGTTCGCCCCGCGTGACAGGTTGATGCGCGCGGTATACCCGCCGCCGCAGAGCATGACAATTTCAGGCTTTGTCATGCCGATTGTCCGCCAGCGCCGCAAACTCACGGAACACCTTGATTTCGCGCGGGATGTAGGGCAATCCGTTGAAGCGGTAAAGATCGTGCTGCCACTTGGTCAAATCCAAGTCCTCCCCCTTTTCCTGACGGAGGAAGTACCCGCCCCACGGTTCAAAGGTCTGCGAGCAGCCCTGCATCAGCCCCCAATGGTAAGAACCGATGTTCTCCAGCCAGAACAGCGGGAGCAGGTGCTCGATGTCGTTGCCGTACTCCAACCGGTTCAGCCATTCACTGCAAATCAGCGGTCTGCCATATTGCTTCAGATTTGCAATCAGGCGCACCATGCCGCTGTACGGTCCGTAGTTGTGAAAGGAAATGATGTCCGAAAGCTCCAGCGCGCGCTTTCCCGCTTCGGTGTTGACCTCCATGCTTCCGTCATACGACCAGACATCGGCGGTCAGCGGTTGCATGACCCGCTTTTCCCGCAGGATGGCAAAGAATTTCTCCATCGCGGGGACGCTCATGGTCCCTCGGTTGCTGTTGCCGACCTCATTCCAGACATTCCAGATCTGTAGCCGCTCGTCCTGCCCGTATGTTTCCGCCAACTCCGCAACCATGTCGTAGTACAGTGGCTCGACGGTTGGGTCATCCAACAGCTGATAGCCCGCCTCGTGGTAATCCCCCGCGTGCTGACCACCTTTGATGCCACTGTGGTAACCCCAGTCCACGGGCTGTTCGCCGAAAACGGCGGGCTTCCACCGCGATTTTGCCACGGTGCAGTCGTTTCCAAGCACAAGCATGACCTTCAGCCCGTAGCGGTCGGCAAGCGTGAAGGATTCCTCCAGATGGCGCATGAAGCTGTCATGCTGTTTCTGCCAGACCTCGAACTGAATCACCGTGCGAACGGCGTTCAGTCCCGTTTCCTTCGCCAGTGCAAATTCGCGCTCCAGTTGGTCAAACACAGCCTTGTGTCCGTACTCCTGCCAGAGCGCAATCCGATTCACGCAGTTGGACGGATACCCGCAGTACCCGCGAATCCACCCCTGCGCGCGATACCATTCCCATGCGCGCTCGGATGTCCATTTCCCGTTTTTCATGCTCCTTGCCTCCACAGCCATTTTGTACTTTAATTATACCTGAAATTTTCATCGGAAGCAATACAAAAAAAACAGAAAAATTCGGGAATAGTTGGTTAATAGATATGGGCAAATTTGCAAAAACCGACTTGACACCCTCCGTTTTTTATGCTATCATTGATACACGGGCGATTTCCCGCTTGCATAAAAGGAGTTCTGTTATGATAATTCCCATGATCTATGAGCCTGCATATCTGAACAATTCCATTTGGTGTGACAAGCAACGGCTCGGCGTAGAAGCCATACTCGCGCAGAAAAAATATACCGTGATGCAGATCGACGGCAATGCTTACAAAGATTATCCCTATGAGCGGCTATTCGGGCAAAGCCCCCGGCTCATCATCCTGTTCGCAACCTCCCCTTCATGGATTTTTCCCGCGCTTTGCTTTTTTCGGGATCATAACATTCAGGTTATTCTGACGGATTGCTATCCATGGCCGTCCGAGCTGGTTCAGGCGCAGTGCGCAATCGACTACAGCGGAGGGATCAAAACAATTTTTCAATATCTGGAAGCGCAGGGGTGCGCAACCGTCGCGCTGTACGGTCTGTTCCGCAATTTCACAACCGATGATATCAAAAAACTGGCATTTGTTCAGGAGTGCCGGCTTCGCGGCTTTGCGGATCCGGAGGCGCATTGCTTTTATAACGAAAACGACCTGAACGCCTGCTATCGGGATTTTTCCGGTCAGCTTCATCGGTTTGATGCGGTAATCTGTGTCAATGACATTGTAGCGCTCTCCCTGATGAAGCACCTGAAATCGGATGGAATCGCTGTGCCGGATACCCTGCAACTGATTACAATCGGGGGAATTGATCTGGTTGAGCACTTCACCCCGAAGCTGTCCACCTTTACGGTTGACCACACCGCAATCGGGGCGCAGGTCATCTCCCTGTACCGTTATTTGGCAAACGCCAATTCTCCGTCGCTCCGGCTGACCCTGAAAATGACGGGACAGCTGATCCCGCGGGAAACAACAAAACAGATTTTTCAAGCAGCAGAATCCGCATTCCCCGCAGACTCTGTCCCCCTGCCCGACCTTCCCAATCCCTGCTTTTATCACAATGACGAGGTACAGACCTTTTCCAAGTTGGAAAAGATGATCAGCATCTGCGATGAAACCGATCTGGGAATCATCCGTCACATTCTGCAAGGCGCATCCTATGAAACCATCGCCGAAGATCTGCATCTCTCCCGCAACACCGTCCCCTACCGCATCCGCCGCCTTGCAAACAGCATTTCCCTGCACTCCCGAAGTGAGCTGAAGCAATTTCTGGAGAAGAATTATGCTGATATGTTTTAAGGCAACACCGCGCAATTCCGATGGTGCGAATCACAACTTGCAGAGTCGAATTTTTCGTCAGACGATACAAAAA
>CAKSUH010000013.1 GCA_934500855.1 uncultured Eubacteriales bacterium | reverse complement strand
CGCATGGCGTGTTCCGCTTCTTTTCAAATGGAATATGAAGATTTCCGGTTCAGCGTAAGAATCCCCCTCATCAGTCGCTTACGCGACAGCTTCCCCCCGAGGGGAAGCCTTTCGTTCAGAGTGCTGCTTTTTTCAAATGCCGCCTCCGTTTTTTCTGAATTCAGCTTGTTATAAACCATGAAACGGCTTTTATCCAAAGGCTTCCCAAGGGGAAGCCTTTCGTTCAGAGTGCTGCTTTTTTCAAATGCCGCCTCCGTTTTTTCCTGAATTCAGCTTGTTATAAACTATGAAACGATTTTTATCCAAAGGCTTCCCCTTGGGGGGAAGCTGTCGCGTAAGCGACTGATGAGGGGGATAAATCTGTTCTTCCAAATCGGGCAAGCTACATTCCCTCAAAAAGCACTTCCGGTTCCATCTATTGAAAAAAACGCGTTTTTGCTCTTTTCCAAAAAGTTTCCGCAAATTTCATGCGTTTTTTTCGGAAAAGACCTTTACTTTTTGCAAAAGTTATGGTATGATATAGGGTGGATATAAAGGATAGCATATCTATTGTAAAAAACTCAGGAGGTTGATTACACTCATGGCAATCGAAAGAAAAAAGTTATCCATGGATGGTAATACCGCCGCGGCGCATGTTTCCTATGCATTCACCGAGGTAGCTGCCATCTACCCGATCACTCCGTCGTCCCCGATGGCGGAAGTCACCGACACCTGGTCGGCTACCGACAAGAACATTCTCGGTGAGCCTGCAAGAAACATCTTCGGCGAGAGAGTCAAAGTTATGGAGATGCAGTCCGAGGCGGGTGCCGCAGGTGCGGTCCACGGTTCTCTGGCGGCGGGCGCTCTGACCACCACCTACACCGCTTCTCAGGGCCTTCTGCTGATGATCCCGAACATGTACAAGATCGCGGGTGAACTGCTGCCCTGCGTGATCCATGTTTCGGCTCGTTGCGTGGCTTCCCATGCGCTGAACATTTTCGGCGATCACTCCGATGTTTATGCCTGCCGTCAGACCGGTTTCGCAATGCTTGCCGAGTCCAACCCGCAGGAGATCATGGACCTCGGCGCGGTTGCGCATCTGTCCACCATCAAGGGCAGAGTGCCGTTTATCAACTTCTTCGACGGATTCCGTACCTCGCATGAGATTCAGAAGATCGAGGTCTGGAACTACAAGGATCTGGAGGATATGGTCGACATGGATGCGGTTGCCGCGTTCCGTGCGCGTTCCATCAACCCCGAGCATCCCGTTCTGCGCGGCTCGGCTGAGAACGGAGACATCTTCTTCCAGCACAGAGAGGCGTGCAACCCCTACTACGAGAAGCTGCCGGCAATCGTTGAGGATTACATGAATCAGGTCAACGCAAAGCTCGGCACCGATTACAAGCTCTTCAACTACTACGGCGCTCCCGACGCAGAGAAGGTCATCGTTGCGATGGGCTCGGTCTGCGATGTTGCCGAGGAAGTCATCGACTACATGATGGCGGCAGGCGAGAAGGTGGGTCTGGTCAAGGTCCGTCTGTACCGTCCGTTCGTTGCGGAGAAGCTGGCTGAGGTCCTGCCCAAGACCGTGAAGAAGATCGCGGTGCTTGACAGAACCAAAGAGCCTGGCGCTCTGGGCGATCCGCTTTACCTCGATGTCGTTGCGGCGCTGGCGGAGACCGGCGTGAAGGCAACGGTTGTCGGCGGCAGATACGGTCTCGGCTCCAAGGACACCACTCCTGCGTCCATCTTCGCGGTTTACGCGAACCTCGACGCGAAGAAGCCGAAGAACGGCTTCACCATCGGCATTGTCGATGATGTTACGGGTCACTCGCTGGAGGAGAAGCCCGCTCCCGATACCGCGCCCGCAGGCACCATTTCCTGCAAGTTCTGGGGTCTGGGCGGCGACGGAACCGTCGGTGCGAACAAGAACTCCATCAAGATCATCGGCGACCATACCGATAAGTTCATTCAGGCGTACTTCCAGTACGACTCCAAAAAGACGGGCGGCGTAACCATTTCGCACCTGCGCTTCGGCGACAAGGCGATCAAGTCCCCGTACTACATCACCAAGGCAAACTTCGTTGCCTGCCATGTTCCCGCGTACATCCTTAAGGGCTACAAGATCGTTCAGGATGTCAAGCCGGGCGGCATCTTCCTGTTGAACTGCCAGTGGAACCGCGAGGAGCTGGAGCATCACCTGCCCAACTCGGTCAAGAAGTACATTGCAAAGAACAACATCCAGTTCTATACCGTCAACGCGATCGATAAGGCGCGTGAAATCGGTATGGGCAAGCGTACCAACACCATCCTGCAGTCCGCATTCTTCGCACTTGCGAACATTCTGCCGATCGATCAGGCAGTCGAGTACATGAAGTACATGGCGAAGAAGTCCTATCTGAAGAAGGGCGAAGCGGTCGTTGAGATGAACTATAAGGCGATCGACGCAGGCGTTGACGCGATCGTGAAGATCGATGTTCCTGCCGCATGGGCTGATCTTGCGGACGAGGCTCCCGAGGCTCCCGCAACCGGAACCAGACCCGAGCTGGTTGACTATGTTAACAGTATCGTCCGTCCCGTATCCGAAATGAACGGCGACAGCCTGCCCGTTTCCACCTTCGAGAAGTATGCCGACGGTACCCTCCCGCAGGGCGCGGCGGCTTACGAGAAGAGAGGCGTGGCGGTTGATGTGCCGGTATGGCATCCCGAAAACTGCATTCAGTGCAACAACTGTGCATTCGTCTGCCCGCACGCGGCAATCCGCCCGTTCGCAATGACCGAAGAGGAAGCCGCAAAGGCTCCCGCAGTAACCAAGTTTACCGCAAAGCCGGTCATCAAGACCAACTACAAGTTTACCATGGCAATCAGCCCGCTGGACTGCATGGGCTGCACGCTCTGCGTCAAGGCTTGCCCCGTCACCGCAAAGGCGGTCAAGGACAACACGCCCGAAAAGGCGGCTATCACCATGACCTCGCAGGAGAGCCAGCTGGATCAGCAGGCGGCGTTCGACTACGCGGTTGCGAATGTTTCCGAGAAGAAGGAGCTGATTTCCGGCACCGTCAAGGGAAGCCAGTTCAAGCAGCCGTTGCTTGAGTTCTCCGGTTCCTGCGCAGGCTGTGCGGAGACCTCCTATGCGAGAATCGTCACGCAGCTGTTCGGCGAGAGAATGTACATCTCCAACGCAACCGGATGCTCTTCCATCTGGGGCGGCTCCGCTCCCGCAACGCCTTACACCGTCAACAAAGAGACGGGCAAGGGTCCGGCATGGGCAAACTCCCTGTTCGAGGACAATGCCGAGCACGGCCTCGGTCTGGCACTGGGTCAGAAGACCATCCGTACCAAGCTCATCGGCTATGTCAAGGCTCTGCGCGAGAAGGTGACCGACGCGGACAAGCTGGCGGTTATCGACGAGTACCTGAACACCGTTGACGACGGCGAGAAGAACACCGAAGCTACCGACAAGCTGGTTGCGATGCTGGAGGCTTGCGGCTGCGACGACGCGAAGAAGATTCTTGCGGAGAAGGATTACCTCTCCAAGAAGTCGGTCTGGATCTTCGGCGGCGACGGCTGGGCTTACGATATCGGTTTCGGCGGTCTGGACCATGTGCTGGCTTCGGGCGAGGATGTGAATGTGTTCGTCTTTGATACCGAGGTATACTCCAACACGGGCGGACAGGCATCCAAGGCTTCTCAGATCGGTCAGGTCGCACAGTTCGCGGCGGCAGGTAAGGCGATCGGCAAGAAGAACCTTGCGGAAATCGCAATGTCCTACGGCTATGTCTATGTTGCGCAGGTCGCTATGGGCGCGGATATGAACCAACTGCTCAAGGCGCTGAAGGAAGCGGAAGCATACCACGGACCGTCTCTGATCATTGGCTATGCACCCTGCGAAATGCACGGTCTGAAGGGCGGCATGCAGAACTGCCAGTTCGAGATGAAGAAGGCGGTTGACGCAGGCTACTGGCAGATGTTCCGCTACAACCCGACGCTGGAGCACAACAAGCTGTCCATCGACTCCAAGGAGCCGACCACGGACTATGTGGAATTCATCAAGAGCGAGACGAGATACGCGCGTCTGGCGCAGTCGTTCCCGGAGCGGGCGGCTGACCTGTTCGCAAAGGCGGACGCCAATGCGAAGGCGAAGTATCAGAGACTGCTCAAGATGGGTCATCTGTACGAATAATCAAATCGCGAAAGCACCCTCCCTCGGGAGGGTGCTTTTTTATGTTTTCGGGGACCTCGGATAAGCATTCCTGTTTTTGTAATATAAAATCCTCTTCTTGCTATTGACGAACACTGTAAAACTTGGTATAATGGCAGTAAAGAGAGAAAAAAACAACGGAAGATAGGTCAAACCGAACAAAAAGCAAACCGACTGTGCCGAAAAAGAGACGGAAAGTCGAAAACGGCGCGGGGCGGAATATGTAATATATTTCAAAAAAGGAGAGCAACGCGTGAAGAAACGAAATCTCATTTGTGCCGTTGCCTGCATTGCGCTGCTTCTGCCGCTGGTTTCCTGTGCGTTCATCCCGGGACGCGGGGGTCCCGAAACCGGGACGAAGCCGACAACGGAGCCGACAGTACCTCCGGCAACGGATGTCGGGTCGGATTCTGGCGGATCGGAGGGCACGGGGGACACGACCGGGGAGCCGAAACCGTCTGTCGGGACGCTGACGCTTTTTGACAGTAAAACCGCCTGCCGCATCCTGATCGGCTACAGTTCGGTCAGCGCGAAAGACACAATCCGGAGCTTTATAACCGGAGTTTCCGAAAAAACGGGGCGCGAGCTTACCGTTTCCTCGGCGAGCGCGGACGCGTCCGAACCGGAGATCGTGGTCGGAACCGCTGCGTCGCGCCCCGAAAGCGTGGCAGTCTATAACCGACTGCGGTGGAGCGGTCGGGACATTCGGATTGTCGGCAACAAAATTTATGTCAATGCGCGGTCGGAGATGTATCTGAAAGCCTTGCTGAATCAGCTTCTCGCCGCAATCACGAAAACCGAAAAGGGATGGGGGATCGCAATGGACTTCAATTATGCAAGAGACGCGGGCGCATTGGATGCGGACCTGCCGATGCTTAAAACAGCCGGGACCGATGCGGGTGTGATGCTCGGGGATGACGGCAATCGGTATATCGCGACCTACAGGAAAGTGACCGATGCCGAGTACACTGCGTATGTCGCGGAACTGACCGCCGCAGGCTTTACGGCTTACGACGAAAGTACGGTGAACGGCAACCGCTTCGGGACCTACATCAAAGGGAACACGCAGGTCAACCTGTGCAGGTACCCCGCAAAAGCGGTTTGCAAGGTCCTTTACGGCAAGGTCGGCGCGCTCCCGAGCCTGACCAAGCCCGAGACCGAACAGTTGGTCAAGCCGAGCATCACACAGCTTGCGCGGAAGGCGGTGGACGAAAGCTCGCCGAACGGCGCGCCCGGAATGGGGTATGTGATTCAGCTCTCGGACGGCAGATACATTCTGGTTGATGGCGGTCCCGTAGACCTGAAGAACGAGGACCCGCAGGCGCTTTTGGACTATCTGGTGGCAAACAAGCCCGCTTCGCACGAGAAGCCGATCATTGCCGCATGGATCATATCCCATGCGCACGGTGACCACATCGAACTGCCGATCCGTTTCCTGAAGGATTTTCACGATCGGGTGACCGTGGAAATGTCGGTGACGAATTTCCCGTATTTCAAAGAGCTGACGATGCAGTATGACAACGCAACGGGACTGGCAAACGCGGTTTCGGCATACCGGGCGCTGATTCAATCGTACTACCCGAAGGCGGCGCAGGTTGTCGCGCACACGGGTCAGCGCTTCTGGATCGGAGACGCGTATCTGGAATTTTTCTACACGCAGGAGGACGGATACCCGACCATCCCGGGCACGGCGAACGAAACCAGTCTGGTGTTCCGCATGACCTTGGGCGGCAGGACCTGTATGTTCCTCGGCGACCTTGACACCTGCGCGTTCATGCGCGATGTCTGGGGGACGGCGGTCAAGAGCGACATTCTCCAGCTTGCGCACCACGGCTACAACGGCGGCGATCTGGCACTTTATAAGAACATCGACCCCGAAATCTGCTTCTGGGCGGGGGATGAATGGCGCTTCCTCCACGACAAACGCTGTCTCGGCACGCAGAGCGGCTACGAGTTCAACAAATGGATTCGTGATGACAGCGTGCGCGTGCGCCGTCATCTGCACAATTCGGTTACCGCGATCATTCATCTCGATGGGGACAATACCACGGTTGAAACGGTCGGGCAATAAAAACAGAAAGTGAGGAAAGATAACATGAAAAAAGGATTTCGCTTTGCGGTTCTCGTCATGGCGCTGCTGATGCTGCTCGGCGCGGTTGCCTCCTGCAAAAAGGAGCCGCCGAAGCCCTCGGGCACGGGCACAGACGGGACCCCGACCACCGAGGGACCGACTCCGGTTACGCCGTTGCCGCCCGAGACAGACGAGAACGGCTACATCAAAGACAGCATTCCCGCGTCCACGGATTACGGCGGAAAAAAGCTGAATGTGCTTTGGTGGACGGAAAGCGCGGATGTTGCCGTGCCGCTGAGTGTTACCAACACCAAGGACGAGGTGCTGAAAAAGACCTATTATCAGATGATAGAGTTGGAAACACGGCTCAATGTCAGCCTGAACATCAGCCGCGTAAACGGAAGATTTCAGGAAAAGGCAACCTTTATGGAGGCGGCTCGTAAGGCAGGGGAGAACAACATTGACCTGATCTGCTCGTTCTCGCTCTGGCCCTCGATTCTTGCAACCGAAAATCGGTTGGTGGATGTCAAGACTCTGAATTACCCGAACCTCGATAAACCGTGGTGGCCTGCTTCCACTGAGGAGTGGTCGCAGTACGGCAAGCTGTTTTTCGTGTCAAGCAACTCGTCGCTGACGATGCTCAAGTCGATGGAGGTCATGTACTGCAACAGCACGCTGTTCACCGACCGCCAACTGGAGGACCCCGTGGAACTTGCACTGGCGGGAGACTGGACGGTGGACAAAATGCTGGAACTGGTGAAGGCGTTTGACACGGACCTCGCAGAGAGCGACCCGAACCATATTTACGGCTTGACGATTGACGACCACTCCCGTGCGGACGCGCTGTACTACGGCGCAGGCTTCCTTACCACCCGAAACAACAGCAACGGCGTGGCGGAGATGGCGTATACCTCCGCAAACGACAAACAGCAAATCTCGAATTTTATCGACAAGCTGATTCCGATTTTCCAAACGACCGTAACGGGGATTGCAAGCGATAAGCGCGACTGGATGAAAGAGCACAAAACCGCGCTGATGGTCGCCTCGCTCGGCAATGTAACCGAGTTGAGCGATACCGACTATGCGCCGATGCCTTCGCCGAAGCTGAACAGCGATCAGAAGGACTACAAGATCATTCAGAACAACGGCTACGATATGTGGTGCATTCCGAAGAGCGCCGCTGATCCCGAAATTTCGGGCATGGTGATTGAGGCGATTGCCTCCGCCGATTATCGCGGAATTGCGCCGTTCTATTTTGACCGATACATGAAGCTGCGGTATTCCTCGGACAGCAAAAGCTCGGCAATGTTTGAATTGGTCCGTTCCTCGGTGATCTACAACTTCGGCAGAGTTGCGGGACTGATGGACGGAAAAGATACCTCCTTTGAGGCGGGTCTTATCTTCCGCCCGTGCTTCTGGAACTACACCGCAGGTGTGAAGGCGGGGGAAAACAACTTCCTGACGACTGTCGAAAGCAATGAAACGGGCTATGCGGCAAGCCTGCTGAAGGTGTTGCAGGGATACCGCAACAGCGCGAACTGACCGATTGTCCGATCGGGACCGAATCCGTTCGGGGGCGGACCCCGGTGGAAATAAATATTGAGAAAGGAAACAAACCACAATGAAAACACGCAGAATTCTATCGTTATGTCTTGCAATGTTCCTGTGCCTTTCCCTGATTCCCGCAGTTTCGCTTGTCTCCTATGCAGAACAGGCACCAACCACCCTTCCCACCACGCTGCCGGACGGCAGCTCCGTCAACGGCTCGAAGCTGTGGGTAGACTGGAGCGACGCGGGTGTGGAAAACACAAAGAACGCGCAGGTAACCGAGGACGGGTACTATAAAGCGTTGATTAAGGATCAGCAATCGTGGACGAAAAAGGGCGTGAACACGGCAAACTGGCGCGGCGCAAGCGGCATCATGTTTTATGTTGACGCAAGCGAAGCGCAGGGCGTTGATTTTCTGTTCTCTTTTCTGATGGAAGGAACACGCGGAAAGAATGAGACGGAAAGCGGTTGCGCGCAATTCACGACTTCGCCGACCAAGTGGCGAGATGTCGCAGCCGGCGGCAACAAGGATATGGCAAACGGCAGAACAGGTCACGCATATAGCCTGCAGTCGGACGGCACATGGAAGGATATGAGCGTGAGTTTCGGAAGCTATTACCTTGGAAACAATGCCAAAACCTCCGGTTGGTACTATCTCCCGTTGACCAGTTTCTGGTTTTACGGAGGAAGTGCGAGCGATTATGCCGCCGCGAATGATCCTGCAATGGGTATGAATTTTGTGGAGTTTACTTCCCGTTTTGAAAACCAGAAGATTTGGAAACTTGCACCCAAGTCCAATTACGCCGGTCTGAAGTTCGGTGATATTTACTTCGTTTACACCAACCCCGAAGCCGCACCTGCGGGCGCGACCGCTCCGCTGTTCGGAACGATGGATCAGAACAGCCCGGAAAACGGCGCGAAAGGCAGCATTTCGGGCAATACGCTGACCGTAACCGCAATGCCGAACAGCACAACCGTTTCCAAAAACAGAATCTGGCTCAAGGGTCTTGCGCAGACCAACCTTGCAAACGGTGCAAGCGGTATCCGTTTCCATGTGGACACCACTGCGCTCGGCAGTGCGCAATTGCAGTTGCGAGTTCGTCTCCGTGCGGGTGTAAACTCCAGCACGGTCGGCAAAGATCAGGATACGAAAACCGGAATTTTTGCGGCGAGCGGATTTGGCTACTTTACGCCTAAGAGCGGTATGCCGCAGTATGTCTGCCGCGCGGACAACAGCGTTGCTTACTACTATGATGCGGACGGAAATCCCGTTGCGCTCCATGTTGCTTCCGATGTTGCAACCGCACCCGAATCCGACCTGTTTGAAGCGCTTCCCGCAGGCTACAACGGCGATATCTATATCCCGTTTGAGAGTTTCTGGATGAGCGTAAATTCCTACGGTAGTGTGAATCTTTCTTTGCCCTTCTCGGAAGCCGCTCCGCTCTATCCGGTCGACCTGCTCGCAATCTGCCACGCCGTTTCGGGCGAAACAACCGACAACACGGTTGTCTACAGCAATTTTGAACTGGTCTATCCCGAAACCTACATCAGCGGCGCAAGCGTGACCCTGAAAAACAGCCTTGATGTCAACTTCTTTGCAACCCTCGGCAATGCGACCGACGCGAAAATGACCTTTGCGGTCGGTTCCAAGGTCGAAATGGTTGAAGGAACCGTCCTTGCGGACGGCAGAACCAAGTTTGTCTGCTCCGGCATCCTTCCGCAGAAGCTGAACGATGAGATCACCGCAACCCTCACCGCAAAGGTGAACGGCACTGCAGTCTCGCAGACCGTGACTTACAGCGTTCGCGAATACTGCGAGAACCTGTTGGCGAAGGCGGAAACCTCCGAAACCGTGAAAAAGCTGTTGGTTGATCTGCTCTACTACGCCGAAGCCGCGCAGAATTACGCGAATTACAAGACAGATGACCTTGCCACAAAGAACCTGACCGACGCGCAGAAGGCACTTCGTTCCGCCGATACAACGGGTGCGATCACCGCAACCGCGGGTCTGGACGGCACTGCAGACGGGCAGTACAAGTGGTTCTCCGCCGCGCTCCGCTTGGAGAATACCGTGGCAATCCGCATCCGGTTTGCCGCGCCGAGCCTTGCGGGGCTGACGGTTAAGGTAACCCTGAACGGCAGAACCGTGACCTACACCGAGGAAAACATCACCGATGAAGGCAACGGGTACTGTTCAATCCTCTTTAACAACATCGGCGCGGGCGAATATGGCGATACCGTAACGGCAATTATGGAGAAGGACGGCACGCAGATCGCCGAGACTCTGACCTACAGCGTGGCGGCGTACATCCGCGAGGCTGTGAACAATGAGTCGACCACCGAAAAAACGCTTGCGCTGGTTCGCGCGCTCTGGAGCTACGGCGAATCCGCAAAAGCGGTCTCCGCTTCGTAAAGGAGGTTCGGGAGATGAAAAAACAGATGCTTTACGCGGCTCCGAAGGCTGAATTTCTGATTCTTTCCGATGCCGATCTGCTGACCGTCAGCGGCGGCGGGGAAAATTCGATTGAACTTGACGAAATCGAATTCCGAAATCACTGATTGACCCGAAAAGGGGACTGCCGCCCGCAGAAACTGCACGGCAGTCCCGTCTGCTCCGACCATGATCCCAAAAGGAGGCTTTACCATGCGAAAAAGATTATCTGTCATGCTTGCGTTCTTCCTGATGCTTGCGCTCCTGCCGTCCTGCGCGGGAATAACGGACACTCCGCTCCCGACGGAAGGCAGAACCGATACCTCGACTGTCGCCCCGACCACAGAGTTGCCGCCGCCTCCGTCCGCTCCGAAAACCGAGGTGGACCTGATGCTCTTTGTCGGTGACCTCAACATGGCGGGCAGGGGAGACAAAAACGATGACATCACGGTCCCCGAGGGACACGCATATGAGTTCCGCGCGGTCAGTGACCCGACCAAACTCTACCCGCTGACCGCCGATTTCGGCGCGGCGGAAAACCGCGAGGGCGGCATTGACGACGGAGAAAACAAAACCGGCTCGCTCGTCCCGTCCTTCTGCGAGGCGTACTATGCCAAAATAGGCGTTCCGGTTGTGGCGGTGTCCGCAAGCGCGGGCGGCGTGGACATTGCGGGCTGGAGAAGCGGGAACGGGGTTCTGGAGGACGCCGTTAACCGTCTGGAGGCGGCAAAGGAGTTTCTCGCCGCCTCGGAAACCTATACCGTGCGGCATATTTTCACGGTCTTTTCCCATGGGGAGACCGACGCCGCAGAAGGTGTCACCGCCGACGCATACCTGAACGGCGCGCGCACCGTGGTCCGCACGCTGGCGAGACGGGGAGCGGAGAAATGCTTCCTGATCGGTTGCGGCTCCCGTACCGACGCGGCATTCGGCGTTGAAGTGATCCGCGGGGCGCAGGAGACGCTTTGCGGGGAAGCGGATGTTGTTCCCGTTTCCTCGGCGTTTGCGGCGCTTACCGACGAACTGGTCGCGCCCGACCGTTATACGCAGGCGGGGTACTGTCGGGTCGGTACGAATGCGGGCGAAAATGCGGCAAGCTGGGTGCTTTCGCCCGATGATTACAAAATGAACGCTATCAAAGGTCCCGTTGTCGAAAAGGATGATTTTGACGGCGACGGCATCGATCTGCCCGAGGACGGGTTTCGCCGTCGGGCGGCAGGAGCGGGCGCATGACGGTTTTAACGGAATCCGGAGCCATGAGCCTGCGCATCTGTGCGATTAAGCGGTTTGCGCCGAACGAGGTGCATATCACGCGGATTTACGGCTACAGCGTGCTGATTCTGATGCTGGACGGCGTGCTTCGCTTCTGCGAAAACGGCACGCCTGTCGAGCTGAAAAAAGGGGAGTACTACATTCAGAGAGCCAACTGCTTCCAGAACGGTTTTCTCGGGAAAGAGCCGCTTCTGCCGCCGCAGGGAGAACTTCCGGTTTACTGGTATCTGGAATTCGAAGGCGGAAACTACAGCGATTCCGAAGCCGAAAACGGAATTCCCCTGCGCGGCACATGGGATGCGGACGGAATGCAATCAACCTTGCGGGTTTGCGAACAGGCAAGCAATCGGCAAACGGATGTCAATCGGTTCCTGCTCAACTCCCATATGTATCGGATTTTCGGGATGCTTTATACCGACGATTCGGAAAACCGCCGTAAAACGCAGCTTCTTTCGGTCGTCCGCGATTATATCGGCGCGCATTACATGGATATTTCCACGCTTGACGATGTGGCAAAGCACTTCGGTTATACGAGAGACTATCTGTCCAAGCTGTTTCTGCAACGGTTTCGGATGACCCTGCGCCGCTATCTGCAAACCGTCCGGATGGAGCAGGCGCTGTGGCTGCTTCAGAACAGCGACACGCCGGTTACGCAGATTCCGCGGATCGTCGGCTATGCAAACTATACCTCATTCTATCGCAGCTTTCTCGACTTTTACGGCGTCAGCCCGAGCGACGCGGCGAGAAGCCACCCGCAAAACGGCGGTCAGAGCTGATCGGCAGTCAGCCGAACCGCGGGATAAACGGCTTCCGCAGTACCCCAGACAAGGAGAACAATGCAATGTCAGCACGCTATAGGTTTTTTACAACACGGGAGATCAAGCCGCAGGGCTGGCTCCGCCGACAGCTGGAAATACAGGCGAAGGGACTGTGCGGCAACCTCGACCGCGTTTGGCGGGATGTCCGCGACAGCGCATGGATCGGCGGAGACAGCGAAGGCTGGGAGCGCGTTCCGTATTGGCTGGACGGAGCGGTCCCGCTTGCTTATCTGTTGGAGGACGCAGACCTGATCGCCCGCACCCGCCGTTACATCGACTGCATTCTCGCGCGGCAGGAACCGGACGGTTGGATCTGTCCCGTTCCGCCCGAAGAACGGGAAAAATATGATACCTGGGCGGTTCTGCTGATCTCCAAGGTGCTTTTGCGGTATTACGAGTGCGCAGGAGACGAACGGATTCCGGAAGCGCTTTACCGCCTGATGAAGAATTACCGCGACCTGCTCTCGGGCGGCAAGCTGACCCTGCGTGGCTGGGGAAAGCACCGCTGGTACGAAGGCTTTCCCGCGCTGAATTTTCTGTGGGAGCGGTATCACGAGGACTGGATCCGCGAACTTGCCGGGCGCTTGGCGAAAGACGGGATGGATTATCGCACGGTAGAGTCGCTTTGGAAACGCCCGTTGGACAAATGGACCTTCGACACACACATTGTCAATCTGTGCCAGATGCTCAAATCCGAGGTGCTGTCCTGTGACCTGCTCGGGAAAGACCTGCAGGGGCTGGCGGAGCATTACACGGAGGAACTGGATCGGTTCAACGGTACGGCGGTCGGTACTTTTACGGGGGACGAATGTCTTTCGGGCGTCAGTCCCACGCAGGGAACGGAACTCTGCGCGGTGGTCGAGCTGATGGATTCCATGGAACAGCTTTACGCCTACACGGGAAAGTCCGAATGGGCGGAGCGGCTGGAAGTGGTTGCCTTCAACGCGCTTCCCGCAACGCTGACCGAGGATATGTGGGCGCACCAGTATGTGCAGATGGTCAATCAGATCGACTGCACGCCGTTCCCGGGGCGGTCGCACTTCCGCACCAACAACAGTGAGGCGCACCGCTTCGGTCTGGAGCCGAATTTCGGTTGCTGTACCGCCAATTTCGGGCAGGGCTTTCCGAAACTGGCGCTTTCCGCATGGATGGCAACAGAGGACGGTGTGCTGTCGGCGGTCGCGCTTCCGTCGGAGCTGAAAACCGAGTGGAAGGGAACGCCTGTCACCGTTACGCTTGAGACCGATTACCCGTTCCGCAACTTCCTGCGTTACCGTGTCGTAGCGGAGGCGGACACCGATTTTTGCCTGTCGGTGCGGATTCCGTCCTTTGCAAAGAACCTCACGGTCAACGGCAAGCCGAGGGCAAAGCGGGAACTGCTGACTTTCAAAGGCTTCGGGGCGGGGGAGACGGTGATTGACCTCTCTTTTGAAGCGGAACCGCACCTGACAGCGAGACCGCACGCCATGTCGGTCCTGCGGTATGGGTCGTTGGTGTTTTCCCTGCCCGTGCGCGCAGAGGTCAAGCGGGTGGAATACGAGCGCGACGGCGTGGAGCGAAAATACCCGTATTGCGACTATGACTATAAAGGCGTTTCGGATTGGAACATGGCTTTTGCGGAAAAGACTTTCCGTGTGACCGAGCACCCCGTGGGGGAAGTCCCGTTTTCGGAGAGTGCGCCGCCGCTGACGGCAGAAGTCCCGATGTGCCATGTCGCATGGGAGTTTGCGGAGGGGTTGGAAACGGTTCCCGCGCAGGTTCCCGTCAGCCGCAAGCCGCTGGATGCGCCTGCGGTGCGAACGCTGATTCCGTACGGCTGTACCATGCTTCGCCTGACCGAGTTGCCGCTTGCAAGACCG
>CAKSUH010000012.1 GCA_934500855.1 uncultured Eubacteriales bacterium | reverse complement strand
CACTATGCCTACGGCGCGGTGTTCGACTGGATCTTCGGCGTTGCCTGCGGCATCAAGCCGTGTGCCGACGCGCCCGGTTATGAGAAGATTCTCATTGCTCCCCACCCCGACCGCTCCCTCGGTTTCGTCGACGCTTCCGTTGACACGAAGTACGGAACCGTTCGCGTTCACTGGTATTACAAGGAGGACCGCGTAGCCTATGAGATCGACATTCCGTCCGGCGCCTGCGCAATCCTGACGCTTCCCGGACGCACACCCGTCACACTCCCCTCGGGCAGCTACCTGTTCTGACTGATACCCGCAAAAAGCGGCAGGACCGATGAAAAGGTCCTGCCGCTTTGCTGTGCCTTTTTTCTGCGCATCTTCGCGCAAACGCGCAGAAAAAGCGAAGAGTTCTTCATTTTTCCCGGCGTGGGTTGACAATCACGGCAAAATATGCTATCATAGGGAAAGAAAAAAGCGAAGGAGTTTTCCACATGGAACTGAAGCCCGAATCGTTCAACCCCGATATTTCCGTCCTGCGGGACAAAAAGCTGTTCATTTTCGACATGGACGGAACCATCTACCTCGGTGCGCAGGTCTTTCCGTTTGCCATCCGATTCATCAAACATCTGCGCGCGCACGGCAAGCAGGTCCTGTTTTTTACCAACAATGCCTCCCACTCCCCCGCGTTTTACATGGATAAGCTGACCCGTCTCGGCTTTGAGCCGTCACGGGAGGAAATCATGACCTCGGGCGATGTAACCATCGAATTTCTCAAACGCCACCGCGCGGGAAAAAGCGTTTATCTTGTCGGCACGCCCGATCTGGAAAACAGCTTCCGGGAGGCGGGAATTTCCCTGCTTCGCGGGGACGAGGACCGCGCCGACATCGTGATTACCAGCTTTGACACCACGCTGACCTATGAAAAGCTCGATCGCGCCTGCCGTCTGATCCGCGGCGGTGCGGAATACCTCTCCACGCATCCCGACTTCAACTGCCCGACCGAAACCGGCTTCATTCCCGACAGCGGCGCCATTGCGGCATTCGTTACCGCATCGACCGGAAAGGTGCCGACCTACTTCGGCAAGCCCTACCGCGAAACGGTGGACATGATCTGCGAAGCAACCGGATACGCTCGGTCCGAAATGTGCATTTTCGGTGACCGTCTCTATACCGACATTGCCATCGGCAAGCGACACGGAGTTACGGCAGTTCTCGTCCTGACGGGAGAAACAGACATGGCGGATGTGGAAAATGCCGCCCCCGCCGACCGACCGGACTTCATTTTCCCCTCTCTCGACGAAACCGACCGCGCGCTGTTCGGATAACCCCGCGCCGCAAACGAACCCCCGCGGAAGTCCTGAAACAAAGGACTTCCGCGGGGGTTCGTTTTATGGATCACGCCGCGCCGTTCCGGCGCACCGCCACTTTTTCCCTCTTTTGTCAGGAGGGTTCACGAAAATTCCGCCCCATTTCGCATTTTGGTCTATTTATAGCCCGATTATACCATATATAGCCCACTTTTTCGGTCAGAAAGCGGTAAAATGAAGAAAAAACCGCACGAGGTGAGAGAATGGATACCTACACGACCGTAAAAAAGCGCCTGCTGTTGCTTTGCGATGAAAAAGAGATGTCGGTTCACAAACTGGCAATGGAATCCGCCGTTCCCCCGTCAACCATCAAGAACATCCTGTACGGAAAAAGCAGGAATCCCGGAATCGTAACCATCAAAATGCTCTGTGACGGACTCGGAATCAGCCTGACCGATTTTTTTGCGACATCCGAATTCGCCGAATTGGAGCAGGAAATTCGGTGATTCTGTCGGCTCTGTCCATAAGAGGGCGGGACAAATCCCCCCTCATCAGTCGCTAACGCGACAAACCGCTTGCGGTTTTCTCCCCCCAAGGGGAAGCCTTTTACAAGAAGCCGTTCGCGTGTTAGTGCAACTTAAAAAGTAAAAAATCGGGCTACTTATAGGATATCAGCACTGCGTAAAGTAGGCTTCCCCTTGGGGGGAAGCTGTCGCGCGAGCGACTGATGAGGGGGGATAAATCTACTCACACAACCATCCTAAAATCAAAAGCCGACACCTTTCGGTGTCGGCTTTCTTATCGCACATATTATGTTTCTGCAGGCGGAGTTCCCCTTGTAAGCAGAACCTCGTCGCGGAGTCGGATCACGACATACAGATATTCGGATATCTGATTCTCCCCGTCGGTTTTGTAGTAAATCTCGTAGTTCATCCCGCATTTCTCACAGGAAAACTTCTCCAGCTTACAGCCGCCGAAGTACTCGCTGTCAACGGTTTCCGGTTCTGCATCTTTGCAAGTCGTAATACTGCTGATCTCGAACGCCTTCCCGCAGGCGCATTCGGTAATGGGGAACTGCCCGAATCCGCAAAATGCGGAATTGACATAGTACCAATGCCATGTCTTATGCTCATAGCAAACCTTCGGAGAATCGTAATCCGCAACCGTGCCGCAATACGAGCAATAGTTCCAGTACAGCATCCCATCCTCGCAGGTCCGGGAACCCGGGAGCAGCGCGCCGTAGCCGTTATTGTTGGGACTGCTCTCGCAATCCGTGTGGTCCGGGAGAATGGCGATATACGCCTCCCATTTCTCGGGCATTTCGGATTCAGCCCATGACAGCTTATAGGTCTGTCCCGCCTTCAGGAAAAGCTGAATTCTTCCGTTCGGATCGTAGTCCTTCTGCACGAAATGGTCGCCCTGCTTCTCGGAAACTTCAATCTTTTTGTTGACCAACATTTGGAAAGTATAAGTACCGCTCACTGCAGGCGTAAAGACATACCTCCAATCGGTGCGCCCCTCGGGATGGATTGCCTGAGCGATTTCGGTGTCCGCATGCTCTCCGCATTGCTTGCAGGTTGTGCGGAGGGTCAGACCGCTTGCCGTTTCGATCATCTCAAACGAACCGAAGGAATGCTGCGGCGTTACGGCAGTGCCCCCGCCACTGTACAGTTCTTTTTCGCCCAATGTGATCCGAACCGTTCTTGCGGTGCTCTTCCTGCATCCGTCCTCCGTTACGGTCACCGTTTCCACAAGCTTCAGACCGCAATGCGGGCATTCATACCGGGAGGTTGTGGTATTTCCGTCCTCGACGCCACCCACAGGGGCAAGGTCACCGGTAACCGGATCGCACCAATAACCGCAGGCGCATCCCCGGACTTTGACCGCCCCGACATGGCTCTCACACACGCCCTCTGTATTGTCCAGCACGAACAGATCATACACACCGTGGCCGGTTCTCTCCTCCCAATCCAGAATGACCTCATTGCACACACTGCAAACCTTACGCACCCGATATCCTTCCGAGCAGGAGGTTCCCCTCAACTCAAATTTATCCTCTTCCTTGTGCGTTGTGAAGCGGCTTTGATACACAATGAGATAGACTTCCTCGCCGTTTCGATTGATATAGTGCTCCTCGGAGATCGCGGCCATATGGCAGGGGTCGATCTGCTCATTCTTCTCAACATACAGAACCTTTGCGCCGCACAGCGAGCAGGTTTTGAATTTGCGGCTGTCATCGTCCCATACGAAATCGCACTCCAACTGCGCTTGTTGATGCAGGATTTTCCCGCAGGCAGCGCAATACCCCTCGCGGAAACTGCCTTGACAGAAGCCCAACTCCTTTCCGTCAACCGACCGATCCTCCCGCTTATGATCTTCCATATAATAGGCTTTTGCAAGTCCGCATGTCGGGCAATAGGTGGTTTGGTAATAGCCGTCCCCGCAATCGCCCTCCAGGTCATACACAACCTTCATATGCTCATTGTCGTTATGCTTATCCACCACCTCATCCGAGCGGAATTCAAGAACCGCCTTGCCGTTCTTGAGGATTTGGTACTTCACATAGTTTTTCACAGTGCACCCGAACTCGTCGAATTGCTCCGTCCACGCTTCCCGAATGAACTTCAGGCCGCACGCGCTGCAAGACCCGGTCCATGTTTTGTGAACAAGCCCGTTCTTGTCGGTCGTTTCTGTGGGCGTGGTACTCCAGACAAGCGTGCCGTGATCCTCACAGTCAAAGCGCCAATAATCGGAATAAAGATCGCCGCATCTCATGCAACGCCACCCGCCGACATATCCGCCGCACCCGTAATCGATCAATTCGATTCCGACATCTACCGTGTCATGCCCATACTTTTGCAGGGTTTGCGTTTCGCCGCACTCCTTGCAGGTCAGCGTTACGGTATAGAAACTGTCACCGCACGCCCTATCAGGTGTGTCGCTTTCGTAAGTAGCGTTCTTCGTGTCCCAATCATGGGTGGTATCGACATCCGCCATGTTCCGATACGAAATCAGCTCCCGACCGCCGTAAATGACACGGTACAGTTCATATCCGATATAGCCGCAACTGCCGTTGTTACCTTGCGGAATCTTCCATGCGTCCACAATGATCTGCAGCCCGCACTCCGAGCAGGTGTCGGTCGTAACCGTGTGCACCACGCCGTCCCCGTCGGTAAACTTCCGGGAAGTCTCCTTCATTTGGCAATTGTTCTCCCGCACATCATATTCCGGATTGAAATAATCGACCTCTCCGCAAGCCGCGCAACGCTGCACGGAAATCTGCGTATCGCAACCGCCGAGCGCTTTGATTCCAACGGTATCAGACATCACGATATGATCGTACCGATAGGAATAGAACGACAGGTTGCAGGTTGCGCACCGATAAGTGATCTTTGCGCCGTCCTCCCGACATCCACCGTCGCCGAGCGCCTCGAAGGTCGGGATAAAGTTATGAGACTTCTGCAACTCTTCGCCTGTCATCGACAGAAGCATCCTGTCCCCACGGTAGATTCGTTCCGCCGTAAAGGAAAACGCCTCGCAACCGTTCTTTTCGATCCAGGTGTCGAACTCCTTGGTCAGTCCGCAATCGGGGCAAACGCCGCGGGCGATCGCGTGCTTCACGCCGTTCGCATCGGTCTCCTCTGTCTCGGTCAACCCATGCACGAAATCAAACTTACAGGTCGGCTTGAGCGCAAGCTTTTGGATAATCTCGCCGCACTCCTTGCATTTCAGCACCGCCAGCGTGCCGCCGCAGAAACCGTCCGCAGAATCAAGCCTGATTTCCTCGCGCACCTTAAAGTGATCCCTGTGCTCATAGGTCAACACAGCTTGGTCGAGCAAAACCTTGTCATCCTTTTTCAGCGTGATGACATAGCGCGCGCGGGACAGGCATCCCTCTTCGCTGAACTGCATGGTAATCCCGATGTTCAGCCCGCATTTTTCGCAGGCGACCTCGCCGTGCACCTCGCCGCTTTCGGCTTTGCTTTCGGGGAATGCCGCCTCCCATGCGTCATTGTCGATCGGGCAGTTCAGACTGTCAAAGAACTCATCGTCCGTTTCCGCCACAGCCCCGCAATCGCAGATTCTGTAGGTAAACACCGACGCGCACAGCCCCGACTCGTGCAGGTCCAGCGTTTTGGTGTGCATGGTCTTGTGGTCGCACCCGACAAGCCCGCAAACCGTGCAGACCCCCTTGTCGTATTGGTGCATCGCACATTCGCCGTGGGTAAATGTGTCGTCCTCGCTTGTGCTGACCGCACCGCAGGCGCAGGACTTGTAATAAACCGCCGCCCCCGTGCAGGTCGCCGCGCTTTTCAGCGTTTCGTCCGAGGTGCGCTCCACATCGTAGGTGTGCGCGATTTTCTCAATCGCTTCCGTTTCCACCTCGGTACAGCCCGAGCAGGTGCGCATCCGCTTGCCCTCTTCGGAGCAGGTCGGTTCTTTCTCTACCGTCCATTCGCCCCATTCGTGCACATGTCCTTTCTTTTTGCACGCGGACAGCCCTATCACGCAAAGCAACGCCGCCACCGCACACAAAATGCTTACCAACCATCTTTTCCTGTTTTTCATGGTTTCCTCCCGGTTTTCGGTTGTTCGGTTTTTCTCCCTGTTTTTTCGCCGGGCAATCTCGCTGCATCAATCGCAATCCCCTGCCCTTTGATTCACATATTTAGTATATCATATTATGAATTTTTTGTCAACACTTCCGTTATTTTTTTCCAAGAAAAAAAGGCCCCGGGACATCTCCCCGCGACCTTCGGAGTCTCCCCGAAAAATCCCCTAAAAAGTCAAAACACCCCCACGGGACGGATTCGCAAAACGAGAATCCGTCCCGTGGGGGAAGTTCTTGGGTTCTCAGGGACTTCTTTCAAGAAGCCCCTGCGTGGGGTGCGGGGCAAAGCCCCGCGGCCTGATTCTTTAGTACATACCGCCCATGCCGCCGGCTGCGGGAGCAGCCGGAGCAGCTTCAGGCTCCTTCTGGTTGGCAACAACCGCCTCGGTCGTCAGAACAACAGAGGCAATCGAAGCCGCGTTCTGGAGTGCGCAACGGGTAACCTTGGTCGGGTCCACAATGCCGCTTGCAACCATGTCGCAGTAGACTTCGTTGTAAGCGTCAAAGCCGTAGCCGATCTTGCCGCTGTTCATAATCTTGTCAACCACAACGCCGCCGTCAAAGCCTGCGTTTGCCGCAATCTGGCGAACCGGCTCTTCAAGCGCCTTGACCACGATGCGAACACCGGTCTTTTCGTCGCCTTCAACCGTATCAACCAGTTTTGCAACTTCGGGAATAACATTCAGGTAAGCCGTTCCGCCGCCTGCCACAATGCCTTCCTCAACAGCCGCCTTGGTCGCGTTGAGCGCGTCCTCGATACGGAGTTTCTTCTCCTTCATCTCTGCCTCGGTCGCCGCGCCAACCTTGATCACCGCAACGCCGCCCGCGAGTTTAGCAAGTCTCTCCTGCAACTTCTCACGGTCGAAATCGGAGGTCGTCGTCTCAATCGCCGCACGGATCTGCGCAACGCGCGCCTTGATGTCGTCGCTGTTGCCTGCGCCGCCGACAATGATCGTGTGCTCCTTGTTGACCTTAATCTGGCGCGCATGACCCAGCATATCGATGGTGGTGTCCTTCAGCTCCAGACCAACCTCGGAGGAGATCACCTGACCGCCGGTCAGAATGGCGATATCCTGCAGCATTTCCTTCCGTCTGTCACCAAAGCCCGGCGCTTTGACCGCAACGCAGTTGAACACGCCGCGCAGTTTGTTCAGCACCAGCGTGGTCAGCGCTTCGCCTTCCACATCCTCGGCAATGATCAGCAGCTTCTTGCCGGACTGCACGATCTGCTCCAGCAGAGGCAGGATGTCCTGAATGTTGGAAATCTTCTTATCGGTAATCAGCAGAAGGGCGTCGTCGAGAACCGCTTCCATCTTATCCATATCGGTTGCCATGTAGGGCGACAGATAGCCGCGGTCAAACTGCATACCTTCCACAACCTCGGAGTAGGTGTCCGCAGACTTGGACTCTTCAATGGTAATCACGCCGTCTGCCGTGACCTTCTCCATTGCGTCCGCAATCAGCTGACCGATGACCTCATCCCCTGCGGAGATCGTGCCGACCCGCGCGATATCCGCCGAGCCGTTGACCTTCTTGGAGTGCGCGACCAACGCCGCAACCGCCGCGTCAACCGCCTTCTTCATGCCCTTGCGAACCACCATCGGGTTTGCGCCGGCGGTCACATTCTTCATGCCCTCACGGACAAACGCCTGCGCCAACAGGGTTGCGGTGGTAGTACCGTCGCCTGCCGCGTCGTTGGTCTTGGTTGCAACTTCCTTAACCAGCTGCGCGCCCATGTTCTCGGCTTCGTCCTCCAGTTCGATCTCCTTCGCGATGGTTACGCCGTCGTTGGTGATGAGCGGAGAGCCGTACTTCTTATCGAGCACCACATTTCTGCCCTTCGGACCCAGTGTGATTTTTACCGTGTCCGCCAGTTTATCCACGCCGCGCACCAATGCGTTGCGCGCGTCCATTCCATAGAAAATATCCTTTGCCATGATTGTATCCCTCCCTGATTATTCCACGATTGCGAGAATGTCGCTCTGCTTGACGATGTTGTATTCCACACCGTCCATCTTGATTTCGGTTCCTGTGTACTTGGATGTGATGACTCTGTCGCCGACCTTGACATTCATCGGGAGCAGCTTGCCGTCATCGCTGTGCGCCCCGGGACCGACCGCGACCACAACCGCAACCTGCGGCTTCTCCTGTGCGGATGCCGTCAGGAAAATGCCTGCCTTCGTTTTTTCTTCAGCTTCGACCGCTTTGACAACCACGCGATCCTCCAACGGTTTGATGTTCATTTTATATTCCTCCTTGGCTTGATTCACTCGGCTGAATTAGCACTCAAAACTTCCGAGTGCCAATCTTATGCTTATATTTTACCCTCTTTTCCAAAAAAATCAAGTGGTTTTTGTCAATATTCACATATTATTAACAAATTATATGATTTGCAAAGTCTCGGGAGTGCTAAAATCGACGGCATTCGCGGCGGCATAAGACCGTGCGGGGGTTCATACACTGAAATTGACCCCCAAGCGGGGCGAAAAGGCGGTTGATAAAATGAAACAAACGGTTATCCGACTTCTCACCGGCGGCGCGATTCCGCCGCTTCTGCTTCTCGTCGGCGGCTTCTTTCTTCTGTATCTGCGCGGCGCGCCCCTGCGTTTCCCGCGACGGATGCTCCGCGCCATGACCCGCAAAAGCAGTCCCGACGGCGTGTCCCCCTTCCGTGCGGTCACGCTCGCGCTTGCGGGAACGCTCGGCGTTGGGAATATCGTCGGCGTGGCAAACGCGCTTCGGGTCGGCGGCGCGGGCGCACTCTTCTGGATGTGGATCTCGGCGCTGTTGGCAATGGTGCTCAAATATGCGGAAATTCTGCTTGCCGTTTCGCACCGCAGAACCGCGCCGGACGGCACGCACTCGGGCGGCGCCGTCTGCTACATCCGCGACCGCTTTCCCTCGCGCGCGGGGACCCTGCTTGCCGCCGTGTTCGGGGGACTTACCGTTCTGGACGCGTTGAGCATGGGGTGCGTGATTCAGGTCAACGCCGTTTCCTCCGCCCTGCACGGAACGCTCGGGCTTCCGCTCCCCGCGGCGGGCGCACTGCTTCTTGTGCTGTCGGTTCCCGTCATTCTCCGTCCTCCGCGCGCGGTGTCTGCGTTGACCGAATACCTTGTCCCCATCATGTCGCTCGGTTATCTGGTGCTCTCTCTGCCGGTCCTCATCCTGCGGCGGGAGGCGGTTGCCCCCGCGCTTGCCTCGGTCTTTCGGGAGGCCTTTCATCCGCAAAGCGCCGCAGGGGGCTTTCTCGGGTTTCTGACCTGCCGCGCCCTGCGGGTGGGAACCATGCGCGGGCTTCTCTCCAACGAAGCGGGATGCGGAACAGCGCCTACCGCGCACGCCTGCGCCGCAACCGATTCCCCCGCTTCGCAGGGGGTCTGGGGCATTTTTGAGGTGTTCGCCGACACCATCCTGCTCTGCACCGTGACCGCACTGGTTATCCTTGTCAGCTTCCCGTCAGTGAAATGCTGGGGCGACAACGCGGTAATGATGACCATCTCCGCCTATACGGGCGTTTTAGGGTCATGGGCAAAGTGGTTCTTCTGCGCGGCGGTGTTCTGCTTCGGCTACGCAACGGTGATCTGTTGGGCGGGCTACGGCAGAGAAGCCATCCGCGCGCTGACGCGGCGGAAACTCCCCCTGATTCTCTACCTCGTCGCGTTCGCCGTCTGCATTCCGCTCGGCGCCCTCCTCGCCCCTGCGGCAACATGGACGGCAGCCGACTTCGCCATCGCTTCCATGACCGCCATCAATCTTTTCGTCCTCCTCGCCTGCCGCAGGGAAATCCGCAACGAGACCGAAAAGGTGTTCGGAAAACGGAAAAAGGATTGACTTTTTCCCGATTTTGTGCTATACTATCGGCAGTTTATCGGAGGAGTCAAACTGCCATGGGTGTTCAAACCGTTTTTATCAATGTTCTGATTATGCTGTTCTACATGGCGTGCGGGTTCGTGCTGGTCAAGACCAAAAAAGCCAGCCCCGACCACGCGCGCTCTTTTTCGGGACTTCTGCTTTATGTCTGTTCCCCCTGCCTGATTCTCTCGGCGTTTCAGTCGATGGAGTACTCGCTCCCCGACTTCGCCAAAGCGGCGCAGTTCTTCGGGGTCAGCCTTGCAACGCAGTTGCTTTTTATGGGGCTGCTTTACCTGATCCTGCATCGCAGATACGGAACATCGAAATACCGCATTCTCACCGTCGGCGCGGTGCTCGGGAATGTCGGCTTCTTCGGGCTTCCGCTGGTAACGGGACTCTTCCCCGACCAGCCCATTGTTGCCTGCTACTCCACGATGTACATCACGAGCATGAATTTTCTGGTCTTTACGCTCGGGGTTTTCTTCATCACGCAGAAGAAACAGTATGTTTCCCTCAAAGCGGCAATTCTGAACCCCACCACGCTGGCGGTTGCGGTTGCGATTCCGCTCTACCTGTTGCAGGTCCGTTTCCCGACCCCGATGGCGGACACGGTCTCCCTGCTCGGAAAAATGTCCACGCCGCTGTGCATGTTCATCCTCGGCAAGCGGCTTGCCTCTATGCAGCTCAAAACCGTTTTCACGCAACCGTTCGCTTACGGTGTCTGCGCGCTGAAGCTGATCGTTTACCCCCTGTTTGCCTACCTTTGCGTAGCTTTCCTCCCGTTTTTTGACCAGACCTTCAAAATCAGCCTCTATGTTCTCAGCGCCGCGCCCTCGGGAGCGATCATCCTTTCGCTTGCGGAACTTCACGGTTGCGAACAGCAGTTGAGCGCCAACGCGGTGCTTCTGACCACGCTGTGCAGTCTGATCACCCTTCCGCTGATGCTCTTGTTGGTTGCATAAGGAAAGGACAGCCACGGATAACCGAACGGTTATCCGTGGCTGTCCTTTTTTTATCGGTTCTTCCCGTCTCCGAATTTTCTGCTGTAATCCTCAATCGCCTGACGCACGATCTCCTCCGCTTCGCGGGGGCCGAACAGGCTTTTGACATCGGTCTGCTTGTTTTCCAGTTGCTTATAAACCGAGAAGAAGTGCAGAATCTCGTCAAAAATGTGCGGGGGCAGGTCATCGATGGAATGAATGTTCAGATAGGTCGGATCGGAGAACGGCACGGCGATGATTTTATCGTCCATTTTTCCGCTGTCCAGCATCCGCATCACGCCGATCGGATAAACGCGGATCAGCGTCATCGGATAAATCGGCTCGGAGCAGAGCACCAGAACATCCAAAGGGTCGCCGTCATCCGCCAGTGTGCGCGGAATAAAGCCGTAGTTTGCGGGATAGTGCGTGGATGTATACAGAATGCGGTCCAACCGCAGCAGTCCCGTGTATTTATCCAGCTCGTACTTGCACTTGCTCCCCTTCGGAATTTCGATCACCGAGGTAAAATCGGTTGCGCTGATCTGTGCCGGGTCCATATCGTGCCAAATATTCATATTGTGGTATCCTTTCCGCCAATCGTCTTGTATCGGCAAGGGGCTGTAAAACGGTTTTACAGCCCCTCTGTTCATCTTTTTTCCGTGTATTTGCCGTAGTAGTGGGCATAATACGAATTCTTGCCGCGCCGCCCTCTGCGGTTCCGGTTCATGACCGCGCCGAGAATGCGGCATCCGCTCTTGCGGAGCTGCCCCGTCACGCGCTGTGCTTCCCGGTAGCTGACCGTCCCCGTGCCGACAACCAGGATTGCGCCGTCACAGTTCGGAGCCATCACAGCCGCGTCAATCACAAGACCGAGCGGCGGGGTGTCGATCAGGATGTAGTCATAGTGCTCCCGCTCGGCGTTCAGCAGTTCTCCGAACGCGGAGGATCCGACCAGTTCGGTCGGATTCGGCGGAAACGGTCCCGAAAAAATGATATTCAGGGTCGGGAGCTGCGTTGCGTACAGCACGCTGTCCAATTCCGATTGACCCGAGAGGTACTGGCTCAAGCCCGTCAGTCCCGTCTCCTTCGTATAGCGGCTTGCGTATGCCGACTTGCGCAGGTCCGCATCAATCAAGAGGACCTTTTTGCCGACGCGCGCAAGACCGACCGCCGTTTCAAACGCAATCGTGCTCTTTCCCTCGCCTGCCACACTGCTGGTAATCAGAATCGTCTTGACATCCCGCCCGCTGAACAGAATATTGGTCCGCAGGGTGTTGAACGCTTCATAGGTGCCGTAATCTTTGTTGTCGTCCAAAATCAGTTCAACGGTTCTCATGCCTTGTCTCCTTTCGCCGCCGCAGTCTTTTCACGGGAGGTCTGACGGTACGGGATCTGCCCGAGCAGATTGATGCCGAGATATTGGTCCAGATCCTCTGCCGTGTTGATCTTATCATCCGTTACATAGAGGATGAAGAACACCAGATACGCAAGCAAAGCCGCGGCAATTCCCACCAGCAGAATTTTTGATTTGGAAATCGGGTTGGAAACAACCGCGCAGTTCTCGGGGTGAGCCGTGTCGAGTTTATCGACATACTGCGAATACTCTTCCTTCACCAGATTGTCATTGAAGTACTGCACGCTGTTCCGCGCCAGCGAATCCACCAGATCCACCGCGTCCTTCGCGCTCGTAGCGGTAACCGACAGCGTAATCAGACGCGAGCCTTCGGTATTGCTGACCTTCACCATGCCCGAAAGATCTTTGTTGGAAAGCGAATTGCTCATGCCGAGTTCCTCGCGGGTCATGGTCAGCACATTCCCCATCGTGACCGACTCCACAAAGTCGCTCACAAGCGCGTTGGAAATGGAGACCTGCGCCGCCTGCATCGAGCCGGAGGTTCGGATGATGTAAACCTTTGCCGTTGCGGTGTAAAGCGGAGTGTGCGTCAGCTTCATGATGCCGAACACGCCGCCGCAGACCAGTGCGCCGACAAACAACAGCACCCACCAGCATCGGCAAAAGACCTTTACAAAGTCTGCGAATCGGATCTCGATTTCCTTGCCCGTTGTTTCTTCCATGCTTTTCGTTTCTTCCATACCCTTTATGTCCTTTCTGATGTAACAGCCGGAGTCCGCTCCGGAATGTTATCCGCAATCGCCCCGCCGAGCGGCTCGTCCCGAACCACCCGCCAGGCATTTTCCCAAGTCAGCGCGCGCACGGTGTCCGCGTTGCAGAATCGGGAAAGGAACCCGATACAGACCGACATCTTCGGCTGTCTGGAGGTCAGATGATGCCCGTCCGAAGAAACCAGATCGACCAATCGGTTCCTCACCAGCTTTTTCCACAACCCCTTTGCGGCTCTGCCCCAATCGCCGACCGCGTCTGCGGCATTGATCTGAACCGCTCCGCCTCCGCCGCGGAATTCCGCAATCCACGGCAGATGCGCGTCAAGACAGCGGTAGCGCTCCGCGTGCGCCAGAATCGGACGGTAGCCCGCACTGCGCAATTGACCGACGGCATTGCGGATCTGAAAGAATTCCACATCCTCGGGGAAATCCACCAGCACATAGCGGCTTCCCGCCACCGTGCGGCATCGTCCCTTCTCAAGCGCCTCGATACAGCCGTTGTGGTATCCCAATTCATGACCGAGAAAAAGCGCCATATCCGGGTAGGTTCTCTCCGCATACGCCCGCAGAATTTCAAACGCAGCCTGCGAGCTGTCGTAAGTATCCCCAAACAGATAGGGAGAGAAATGCGGGGTCAGGCAAACGGCGCGGGTCCCGTCCGCATATGCCATATCCAGCATGGCAAACATTTCCGCTTCGGTTGCGGCGCCGTCATCCACTCCGAAAAGCAGATGGGTATGCAAATCGAAATACGGCATTGCGAGCACCCCCCTCTGTTTTTCGAAAATCATATATAATAGTATACCATATCGGACCCGCTTTTTCTACCGATACGACAAAAGATTAACACATTTTTAACATCTACATGAGCAATCTGACGAGCCACAGAATCACGCCCCAGATTCCGCCCGCAAGCGTACCGTAAAGCAGGACAGGTCCCGCAACGGTGAAGATTTTGGCGCCGACCCCGAGAATCAGCCCTTCCGCGCGGCTGTCGATGGCAGGAGATACAACGGCGTTGGCAAACCCCGTGATGGGGACCAGCGTCCCCGCGCCCGCATATTTGGCGATTTTATCGAATACACCGATCCCGCTGAGGAGCGCGGCAAGAAAAATCAGGGTCACGGAGGTCATGGTTGCGCTGTCGGCGGCGTTCAGGTGCGCACATTCGCTCCAGAAGGTGCGAAGCAGTTGCCCGAGAACGCAGATCACGCCTCCCACCCAAAAGGCGCGCAGGCAGTTTCTTGCCGTTGGGGAATGCGGCGCGTGCGCGTCTGCAAAACGGCGGTAGGTTTCACGGTCCATGGACTGATGATTCATCGAAATCCCCCCTTTTTCCGTCAGTTTGTCCCCGCGCGCCTCATTTCATGCGCGGAAAGCAAAAAAATCGCGAAAATCGCTTGATTTTCGCACCCGTTCGGTATATAATAGAGTAAG
>CAKSUH010000011.1 GCA_934500855.1 uncultured Eubacteriales bacterium | reverse complement strand
CAGACTGTTGGTTGCGAACACGCATCTCAGCCTGCGCCCGTGGTGCCAGACCGAAGAGGCGGATTTCATCCATGCACAGCTGACAGCCCTGTCAAAGACCTATGCCTGCCCGATTCTGCTTTGCGGGGATTTCAATTCCGGCATTGCGGCAGGCGGCGCGAAACGGCTGACGGAACTGGGATTTCGCGATACGCACGACCTTGCGGCGGCGCGCGACGACCGCGCGTCCTGCCACCCGTCCTCGGGAAAAGGGGAGAAGCAGGAGCGGGACGAAATGCCCGCGCCCCGTTACGCCTATGCAATTGACCATGTGTTCCTTTTCGATCCCATCGCCCGCGTTCGGGCGGAAGAATACCGCATTGTTGCCGAGGAGCGGTTGCTGTCTGTCAGCGACCACTGCCCAACGGTTCTGCGGTTCAAAATCAACTCATAAACGGAGGAATCAGAAGATGAAACGAATTCTACCCATTTTGTTGATCCTTGCAATGCTCCTGTCGTTTGCCGTTACGGGTTCGGCAGACGCGCAGGAACCCGAAACGGTGCCGACTGCTCCCGTACTGCGTGCGGTACAGTCTGCCGTGAATCAGGACGATGCAACCCGACAGGATATTCGGTTTCTTGCTACGGTTTCGTCCCTTTCCGGCAGTGCGCTCGGCATGAACATTCGTGCAACCTTTACAACGCAGGACGGCGAGACGCACAGCGTGACCTACGGTGCCGATGACGGATTGGAGGGGAATACGGTCTATTCATCCGTCATGGCGAATGTCAACGGGGAGAAGCGGAGCGTTTCTGCGGCGGAACTTGCAAACAGTGCCGATGCGATCGCCATTTATGCGGTTGCCATTCGGAATGTGCCGACGGATGTGGATGTCATGTTTACGGTTCGTACCTATCTGAAGAACGGAGAATCCGAGATCGAATCGGCTGCATCTGCCGTTTCATGGACTGACGGAAAACTGACCGATGATTTCCGCGTGGTTTACCGCGAGGATTTTTCCGACATGACGCTGAACGCATCCCTGACCGGAAATGCAAACAGCGGCTTGTATGCGGACGAAACCAAGGATGCCATAAAGAGTTTTAACGAAAAACTGATCCCTCTCGGATGGAAACTGAATTCCACCAAAGGTTGGGGTACCGGAGCGTTTGTGACTGTGGCTGACGGGCAGGCAACCCTGAACGGACAGGGGACCACCTATCGCCTTGTCGGCGCCGATGCGCTTAAAACCGCACAGGTTTATTCAATCGATTTGGATCTGACGGCAAAAAGCATCGGGAGTGTGCTGTCCCTGTTCTTTAACAATTCAACCGATGTCGGATACTATGCGGGAGCCGGTCAATTTGTTCGGCTGGTCAATACGAACGGCAAAATTGCCCTGAGAACCGGTGTCTATGCAAGAAAAGCAGATACTACTGATTATGCAGGAGCCAACATTGTTACGGCATCGGATGTATCAACCGAAGCAATGCTCGGAGAACGCTTCCATCTGACCCTGCTGGTGAATCGGAAGGTCGGAACCGTGGCGGTGCTGGTAAACGGAAAACAGGCACTGACCGTTCCTGTCTACTATATCGGCGGCGGGTTGGAGATGCACATTCAGGACGCGGAAACGGTGATTGACAATGTGGTAATTCTTGCGGACAACCCGCAAAGACCGTCGGACGGCACCGTTCTGTTCTCGGAGAATTTTGACAGCTATCCGAACGGCGCAAAGCCATACACAAAATCCGATAACATCATTGGAAATGAGCCGAACGCTTCCGTGACGAACGGCGTGCTGTATCTTCCGTCGGAGTGGGCGGTCTACCGCGCGGTTGGAGATTCCGCTCTTGCCGATGCCGACCGCTATGTTTTGGAGATGGATGTGAAAACCGACAACTTGGGATTTTTCAATGTTGTGTTTAATCATTACAGATTGCATCCGACTTCGAAAAGCCTTGACGGGTTGGGGACTTTTAATGTTCTGCAGTTCCGTGCTACAAAATCTCCGGATGATACGGATCCGAACGGTCCGAATGTGAAAGGTCCGCTTAAAGCCAATCTTTTAACCTATGAGGGCGGGAAGGTTAAATCCTTCAAATCTTTCGGATTCGTAAATGCGGAGGAATCCTATGAATCCACACCGACGGAAGAACGAAGCTATACCTTCCGCTTTGCATTGGAGGTGGATAAAACGGCAGGTACCGTCAGCCTTTTTGTCAACGGTGTTTTGGTCGGAACGCTGCAAAACAGCGAGGCGGAGACAATTCTGTACAAGAATGCCGGCGGAGTGTATTTCTGGACACAGAGCACGGGTGAGCCTGTACAGGTAGACAATATCCGGGTGGTTGCGGGCAGTCTTTCCGATTTGTCAAAAAAAGGCGAGAACTCCTGACATTCAATGTGCTGAATGTCTGGACGAAGGGGGGAACGCCGGGAACACGGGACGATGCGACGGCATTGTTGGTGCTTTCCGAACTTCCGGACTTCGTCTGCCTGCAGGAGTTTGACATTGGATACAGACAGGCTAATAACGGATTCATCGCGCAGACGCAGGGACAGTATACCGAGGTCACGGCGAACGGTATTGCACCCGAATCCGTCTGGAATCCGATTTTTTACCTTACGGAGCGCTATACGATGGTGGAATCCGGCTTTGTATATCTGCCGGATGTTGCGGGAGCGGTAGAATCCGCCTCCTACACCGGAACGGCAGACGGAAAATCCCGCTTTCGGAGTCTGGTTTGGGCAGTTCTGCGGGATCGGACGGACGGCAGCCTTTATCTGATCGGCAATTTTCATGCCAGTCTGCCGTTGGCAACCCACCCGGCAGAAGCCGCGGCAGTGTCAGAGGTCCTGCAGGGTGTTGCCGCCCGTTATCCCGGCTGTGTGACCCTGCTCTGCGGGGATTACAACTCCCGCCGCACGCAATCGGAAGGTGTTCTGGAACAATTGCGCGCAAAAGGGTTTGCGGATACCTACGATACCGCGAAAGTCCGCAACGATTCGGGGACTTGGCACGAACTCGGAAAAGCGCCCGGCGGGCGTTATGAGAGCGATGCCATTGACCATATCCTGACGCTCGGCGGAATTCATGCGCAGGCATATCGGATTTTGACAGATGAGACGCTGTGGACAGCAAGTGATCACTGCCCGACGCTGTTAGAGTTTACAAAATCATGAAACGGGTTCGGCAAGAAATACATACAGAAAGGATTTCCGTAATGAAACGATTCACTTCTCTTCTTTTGGCTGTTGCCATGGCTGTCGGGCTGGCTTCCTGTGCGGTCGGCGATTCCTCCCCGGAGTCTGCCGATTCAACCGTCCGGACAACCGAATCGATTGCTCCGGAATCAACCGGAACCAAGGCTTCCGAAAAAACGGATGTTCCCGAAACCCCCGATGACAGAACCGTCTTTGCACTGAACGGGAGCAGCGCGTGGGTGAAGAAGCTTGACCCCCGCATGGAAGCAACGGCGGACGGCATTCCCTGCGACTGGAGCGCATCGGGCATTGAGTTCGTCGCAACCGGAAAGGGCGATATGACCTTTGCCCTCACGGTCACCACCAATATGGGCGCGGGAAAGGAAGGCTGCTTCTTCCGCGCATATGTGGACGGCGCGGCATACCTCAACGGCGAGAGCGCTTACTACGAAGTGAAAAAGGGTGACGCGACCATCACCCTGAAGAATCTGCCCGAAGGCACGCATACCGTCCGCCTCGTCAAGGTCACGGGCTACACACTGGCGAACACGACCCTCAAGAGCGTGTCCTTTGACGGAACGGTTGCCGAGACCGCGCCTGCGGCGAAGAACCTGCTTCTGGAATTCGTTGGCGACAGCATCTGCTGCGGTTGGGGCGTGATCGGCGACCACAAGGGCGCTTACAGCGATCAGGACGCAACGATGGCATACCCCTACCTGATTGCCGAGGCGATGGGCGCAGACCTTTCGGTCATGGCGCTCTCGGGGCAGGGACTGACAGTCGGAAACCCGGGCATTTTCGCGGGCTACAAGTACGCAAGCCCCGGCCGCTCGATGAAAACCGAGTACGGCTTTGCGCGGAAGGCGGACTATTCGATTCTCAATGTCGGAACAAACGATGCGTTTCAGAATCTTTCCGCCGCAGACTTTGAGGCAAAACTGAAGGCGTTCATTGCCGTGGTGCGCGAGAAGAACGGCGCGGACTGCCGCATCGTTCTGGTTGGCGGCATGATGAAAACCGAGTACAACGACATCATCAAGCGCGTAACGCATGAGCTTGGCGGCGCGGCGGAGAAATACTATGTGTTCATCGCGGATCAGGCGGCGGGCGGCAACCATCCCACCGAGGCGGAACACAGGGAATACGCCGAGCTGTTGGGCGGAATGCTCGACGCGATCGAAAAGGACACTTACGAAGAGGGCGGGGACGATACCCCGCGCCTGCCGACCAAGCTGACCACTGTCTGGAGTCAGGATTTCGAAAGTGTGACAACCCCTGCCGAAGCGGGCATTACGCAAACGATCACTCCGACCGACAAGTGCAAGGACAAATGGGCGTATGAAGTCAAGGACGGCGCGCTTTCCGTCTCCAAGCACCCGTGGCATGATACCCCCGATTACTATCTGACCTTGGTGGATGCCGCAAAGCTGGCGGGTGCAAAGACCTACCTTTTGGAAATGGATCTGACCTTTACCGAACTGGCGGTTTTCTCGCTGATTCTCAACAATGACAACGCGCTTTCCCCGACCGACAGCAATAACAATCAGGTCGGCGCGGCGGTTGTGTCCGTGCGGCAGAATGCCGGAAACGGTTGGGGCAAGGGCGAGGTCAAACTGCCGGTTGTGACCAACTACATCGACTTTGAGCCGAAGCAGACCGAAAAGTCCATCCGCAATCCGCTTCTGGATGCGGACGCGGCAAAGACCACCTTCCGTCTTTCGATTCTCGTGGAGAGCACCGAAGAGGGGTGCAAAGTCTCGGTCTTTGTCAACGGCGAATATTCTTCAGGCTATACCTTTGACAAGGCGTTCAATGTGACCGGGAACAGCGCGATCGTTCTCTGGGCGCAGGATACCGCGCTGACGATTGACAATCTGAAGCTGAGCATACCCGCATAACACAAAGCAAGGGGACAGCCCGTTTCGGCTGTCCCCGAAGGAGTTTTTATGAGAGAAGAACTGCTTTTCTGCGACGGTTGGATGTTCCATCGCGGAGACATCCGCCCCACGCCGCCGCGGCACAAAATGATTTCCTACCAGAGCGCCAAAACCGAGCGCTACCGGATGGGACCCGCGTCCCCCTACCACTATGTCACGGACGGAACGCAGTTTCCGACCGAAGAGAAGGAGTACACCTCCGAGGACTGGGAAAAGGTCACGCTCCCGCATGATTACCTTGCGGGCGACGGCTATGACCCCGCATACAGCGCGGCGCTCGGCTTCTGCAACTACGACAACGGGTGGTATGTCAAGCGCTTTGATGTCCCCGCCGGGGACGAGGGCAAGCGCCTGACCCTGTTGTTTGAGGGCGTGACGGGGCAGGCAACCGTGACGCTGAACGGTTGCCTGATGAAGCACAATTTCTGCGGCTACACGCCGTTTGAGGTCGACATCACCGACATGGTGAAGTACGGCGCGGAAAATTCGCTTGCGGTGTTTGTCGATATGACCGAGCATGAGGGGTGGTGGTACGAAGGCGCGGGCATTTACCGACCCGTGCGGCTCCGCAAAACCGACCTTTGCGCGATTGACCTTTGGGGCGTCTTTGCGCGCCCCGAGCGGCAGGCGGACGGTACTTGGATTGTTCATACCGAAACCACCTTGCGCAATGCCGGCGAGCGGGACGAGCGCCTGACCGTGAAAGGGGAGATTCTGGACGCGGACGGGCAGGTGATTGCCGTGTCGGGCGCGGAGGAGACGGTCTCCCTGCGTGATACAGCGATCCTGCGCTATCGTTTTGCGGTGAAAGCGCCCCGGCTGTGGTCCCCCGAAACGCCTGACCGCTACACCATGCGCACAAGCGTCTTTCGCGGGGAGACCGAAACCGACCGCGACGAGGTGAAATTCGGCTTCCGCACGATCCGCACCGACTGCAACGAGGGGCTGTTCATCAACGATAAACCCTATCGGCTTAAGGGATTTTGCGCGCACGAAAGCTGTGGGCTGACGGGAAAGGTTATCCCCGAAAGCCTGCAACGCTACCGCGTGAAGCTGATGAAGGAGATGGGCGCGAACGCCTATCGGACATCGCACTACCCGCAAAGCGAGGACCTGATGGAAGCGTTGGACGAAGCGGGTTTTCTGGTCATGGACGAAACGCGGTGGTTTGAATCGACCGACGAGGGGAAAGAGCAACTGGAAACGCTCATCAGGCGCGACCGCAACCGCCCGTGCGTGATTTTCTGGTCAATCGGAAACGAAGAGCCGCTTCATACCGACCCGCGCGGCGTGCGAATCTGCCGCTCTTTGCGCGCCCTCGTGCGGAAGCTTGACCCCTCCCGCCCGATTCTCACCGCCGTGACCCACAAGGGCGGCACGGTTTATGACGAACTGGATGTCATCGGGACCAATTACCTCTGGAAGTACATCGACAGCATCCGCGCGGCGCACCCGGACAAACCGTTCCTCTCTTCGGAGTGCGGCGCAACGGGAACCACGCGGGGGTGGTACTATGACGACGACCCGCTTCACGGCTATGTCAGCGCCTACGACCACGATGTCAACAGCGCCTTTATGAGCCGCGAGAACACATGGAAGCGGATTCTTTCCTACCCGTGGATGATGGGCGGATTCTTCTGGAACGCGTTCGAGTACCGCGGCGAGGCGGTGTGGCCGCGCGTTTGCTCGGTCAGCGGCGCGGTGGATCTGTATCTGCAACCCAAAGACGCGTTCTATCAGCATAAGGCGCTCTGGACCGAGAAGCCGACGGCGCATCTCCTGCCGCACTGGAACTTTGCGGGGCGGGAGGGCGAACCGATTCGGGTATCGGTCTACACCAACCAACCGCAGGCGGAGCTGTTCCTTGACGGGGAAAGTCTCGGAAAACGCGACATCGAGCCTGCGGGACACGCCGAGTGGCAGGTGCCGTACCGCCCGGGCAGACTGGAAGTCCGTTGCGGGCGGAACGGGGAAATCCTTGCAACCGACGCACGGGAGACAACGGGCGCGGCGGTTGCACTGAAACTGCGGTTGGAAACGCCGGATGTGATGAAGGGCGACACGGCGCTTGTTACCTGCTATTGTGTGGACAGCGCGGGCAGGGAAGTGCCGGATGCCGCGCCAACGGTGGACTTCACCGCCTGCGGGGGCGGTCGGGTGTATTCCACGGGGAGCGGAATCGCCGACCATACGCCGATTTTTACGCCCACCCGCAAGATGTGGATGGGGCGGATCAGCGTGGCGGTCAGACTGACGGGGGATGCCCCCTGCAGACTGTACGCAACCGCCGACGGACTGCGCGGCGCGGGACTGGAAGTCGGGAGCGGAAAGCAGGACGCTTTGTGTAATGAGATCAAATAAAATGCTTGACAGAATATGAAAATTGTGGTATAATCATTGGGTGACGCTCTGGGAAGCAAAGCGTCAGAACGCCGATATGAATCGGGTCCATCGACAGCCAAAGCAATAATAAATGCAATGATGAGGATATTTTATGAAGATCGGAATTGACATCGGCGGCACGAAATGTGCTGTCGTGCAGGCGGACGATGCGGGAAAAATCCTGAACCGCGTTGCGTTCGCCACTCTGCCTTGCGCGCAAAGCCTTGCAAAAATCGAGGAACTGGTTGCGTCCTTCGCCCCGTTCGATGCCATCGGCATCAGTTGCGGCGGACCGTTGGATGAGAATCGCGGTGTTATCCTCTCCCCGCCGAACCTGCCGGGATGGGACGAAGTGCCGATCTGCGAGCGGTTGCGGGAGAAATTCCATGTGCCGGTCGCTTTGCGCAATGATGCGAATGCCTGCGCGTTGGCAGAGTGGCGGTACGGCGCGGGGAGAGGTACGAAAAACATGATTTTCCTCACCTTCGGCACGGGCATGGGCGCGGGGCTGATTCTGGACGGTCGGCTCTACTGCGGCACAAACGGCAACGCGGGCGAGGTCGGACACCTCCGCATGGCGGCGGACGGTCCTGTCGGCTACGGCAAGAGAGGCTCGTTCGAGGGCTTTTGCAGTGGCGGCGGACTGAAGCAGTTGGGGCAGATGCGCGCCATCCAAGCCCTGAAGGAGGGGCGGCATCCACTCTATTGTCAGACGGAAGCCGAACTGCCGACCGTCACCGCAAAAGCGATTGCAGACGCGGCGGATGCAGGCGATGCGGATGCAATCGAGGTCTACCGCTATTGCGGCGAGCAGCTCGGTCGGGGACTTTCGATCCTGATTGACCTGTTCAATCCGGAGGCAATTGTCATCGGCAGTGTCTTTACCCGCTCGGAGAACCTGCTGCGGGCGGAAGCGGAACGCATCATCCGGGAAGAAGCGCTCCCCATGTCGGCATCTGTCTGTTCCGTCCGCACCGCGCAGTTGGGGAACGCCATCGGAGACTATGCCGCGATTGCGGTCGCGGAGGAAGCACGGAGGGATAAACAATGAATACCATCGAACTGCTTGGCAAGCGGTATCCCGCGCTGACGGACTGCCTGCCGGAGATTGAACGCGCCGCGGAAGCCATCGTCACCATGCACCGCGCGGGTGCAAAGCTGCTCCTCTGCGGCAACGGCGGGAGCGCGGCGGACTGCGGACACATTGTGGGAGAACTGGAAAAAGGCTTTCTCTCCAAGCGACCTTTACCGGAATCGGCGCAAAAGAAACTGCTTGACGCGGGCATTCCCGCCGAGATGACGGCAAAATTTCAACAGGGACTGTGCGCCATCTCCCTGCCCGAACAGAGTGCCATTCTCAGCGCGTTTGCAAACGATGTGGAGCCGAAGCTGGTCTACGCGCAGACCGTCCTTGCCTGCGCGCGGGCGGGGGATGTCTTTCTCGGCATCTCCACCTCCGGCAACTCCGAAAATGTCGTCCTCGCCGCCAAAACCGCCAAAGCGGTCGGCGTCACCGCAATCGGCTTGACGGGCGCAACCGGCGGAAAACTGGCGGAGATTTGCGACATCACCATCCGCGTCCCCGCGACCGAGACCTTTATGGTGCAGGAGTACCATTTGCCCGTTTACCACGCTATCTGTGCGGAGGTGGAGCGGCGGCTGTTTGATACGGACGGTTTATGACGGGTTCGTCTTACCGAAAAAAGGACCGACAAAAAGCGTCGGTCCTTTTTTGCGTTCACAGAAACGCCGATTCGGTAAATGCCCGTTTCAGCTCGGCACAGAGCGCGTCGGCGTAAAGCGCGAAGCCGTGATCGTTCGGATGCGTTCCGTCCACGGTGCAAGCGTCCTCGTCCGGGCCGCGAAAGACCGATGCGCCGTCGATGTAATACACATTGCGGTCGCCGTGCTCCCTTGCGTAGCGGTAGGTGTCAAGAATGACATCCCGGCGCGCAAGATTCTCCGTGTAGGCACTGTCAAAGTCGATGCGGGAGATCATGAGATAGGGGACCTCGGGGTGCGCGGCGCGGATTGCACGGTAGAGTTTGCAGTGCGTGTTGCGCAGGTGCTCCGGGTTCGGCGCGTTGTGGTCATAATCCGAGACGAAAGCGCACATATTGAGCGAAGCAAGGTAGTCGATCATCGCATCCTCCGCCTTCCCGCTGCCCGAAAAACCGAGGTTGATGTAATCCAGTCCCGTGCGGCGCGCGACGATGTTCTGGTAGCAGTTTCCGGGGCGCGAGGCGCAACCGCCCTGCGTGATGGAACTGCCGTAGTAGACGATGGGCGCGCTGTCGCGGTAGCGAAGCCCCTCGCCGATTGTTGCATTGTCCCGCGTTCCGATCAGGAGCGTATCGACCCCTGCGTAGAGCGGGAAATTGACGGTGATGTACCGCAGATTTCGCGAGGGAAAACGGACCGATGCCTCGTAGCCGTCCGAAATGTAAAACGGCGGCATAAAGGTGCGGAAATAGCGGGAGGTTCCCGTTGCGGGATCATCGACATAGAGGTCAAATCCTGCGGAGCCTGTGAGCGGGATGTGCGGCATTTTGCCGATGCGGTTCATGGTGGCGTGGATGGCGATCAGGTCGGAATCGGTGGAGAAGCGAACCCGCCCGCCTGCTGTATTATAGGAAAGTTCGGCAACGCCCGCGCTGACCGATGCGGCAACCGTTTCGGGCATCCGACGAAAGGGAACCGTATTTTTATAGTCGTAAAGCCCGTAGACGGTAAAGGGGGCTTGCCGCACATCGTGCCATGCGATATCCGAGTCGGTCACTGTTTTCGGAACATGAAAATTTGCGTCGATTTCATCCAAAGAAAGCTGTTTCATAGCGGGAACTCCTTTTTGTTTTGGCAGTTTTGGCAGTACGCTGCCTTTCTGTTATATTTTATCACTCCAACTCCGAAAAGTCAATGTTTTTTTCAAAAAGCGAAACAAGAAGGCGGAGCGGAGGTTGCGATGTGCGGGGCTTTTTCTGCAGGGAATTTATTGTTCCGTTATAGGAACGGCTCTGCGCATCGGGGAGACTTTTGAAATATGATAATGCGAAATAATGATATTGCCAAATGCGGGCGACAGCACTTTTTTGTGGTGTGTAACACGATATAAAAATGAGAAATCTTTGTTTTTTATTGACAAATTCGCTTTTTGTGCTATACTATATGTGTGAAGCGGACTGTCAGATAGGGGTTTCTTATAAAAACGATGGAAGATCTGCCCCATTGCCAAGCTTGGAAAAAATGAAAATGTCAGAACTGATATGATAGTCTCGGTCGCGAATTGAATGACATAATGGGGCTTGAGGAGGGCGGAATGAATGCGTATAAAGTGATAGACCTTTTTGCCGGCGTAGGGGGGTTAAGTTATGGTTTTGCACATAACGGGAACTTCAAAATCATCATGGCAAATGAGTTGGAAAAGGATATAGCAAAAGCATACACCCTAAATCATCCAACCGTAAATATGATTCAAGGGGACATATGCGAGTTGACAGAAACACAGATTCGAGAGGCAACGAACGGTGAGTCTATAGATATTATTGTTGGCGGACCGCCTTGCCAGTCTTATTCTACGCTCGGCAAAAGGCAAATGGATACGCGTGCCCATTTGTTTGAACAATACTGTCGCATTCTTTCTGTTGTTCAGCCTAAACTGTTTCTGTTTGAAAATGTGTCAGGATTGTTGAGTATGCAGAACGGAACATTGATTGAGGTTATTAAAAAAAAGTTTAGCGAACTTGGGTATGATGTAAAATGTAAGCTTCTTAATGCAGTCAATTATGGCGTTCCTCAGTATAGAGAACGGGTAATTCTTGTTGGTATGAAAAATCAAAATACCTTTGAATATCCAAAGCCCACCCACGGTCCCTGCCTGCTCCCTTATCTCACTGTCGAAGACGCTTTTTCTGATTTGCCTTCATTAAAAAGCGGCGAAGAATCAACCGAATACGGTTCTGAACCGAGGAACGATTTTCAGCGGTACTTAAGAGCAAATTCAACGACTTTGACCGAAAATAAGGCACCAAAAAACGGAGAGCATCTAATCCGCATCATGGAAGCATTACCTGACGGTGGCAGTAAAGATGATTTACCTGAAGAGATAAGACCAAAGAGCGGTTATGGAAATACATATGCAAAAATGTGGTGGAAAAAACCTGCTCCTACAGTAACGAGAAACTTTGCAACGCCGTCGTCTTCCAGATGTGTTCATCCGCGCGATTCGAGAGCCATGACGACCCGCGAAGGTGCCAGACTGCAGAGCTTCCCTGACGATTACAAATTTTACGGTTCTCATACGACAAGAAATCTTGAAATCGGAAATGCCGTGCCCCCGCTCCTTTCCATTGCTTTGGCAGAGAAAGTAGCGGAAGCAATGAAGGACGAAAAAAACGGGCAAAAAAACTGACGGCCACAGGTATGTTCACCGGGACAGACGGTATCTCCCGGTTTTGGAACCGACAGGATTTAACAACCTCGGAACAGCGGTGAAAGCACTTTTTGACTTGTTCTTTGCTGATTTTCGTAGTTCTTAATATGTTGATACGCTCTTGACATAAAAATCCCTCCTTTAGTAGTTGCAGATAGATATCTGTTCTGCCACAGGAGGGGATTTTTTATATCATTTTGCCTATCAATTGGATTATGAGCGGCATCTTAAAATCAATAAGATTGTCAGATTGAATACGGATCGAATATGCCGGTTTCCATCCGTACGGTCTATGGCGGGGAATAAATTCAACCGGGAGAGGTAAAGAAAAATCAAGCAAAACGGCTTTATTATCTGCCGTGGAAATCCCAATAAACAGGGAGTGTGAATCGCGCAATTCACAGTACTTATTGTCCCTCAAATCTATTTTATTCGTTCTTGTCCAGTAACCCGTAAAATCACTCATTATTTCCAATGGGACGGTCCGACCTTTCACACGGATAGCGGCATCACTACGCGCCGAAACCCGTACACTCGGTAATAGTTCCCTGTTCATATCCGCTCCGGCATGGGATATCGGAAGCCCCGCATCGTTCAATGCCTGAATTAAGCAATCCTCAAACACCCAAGAAGCAACCAAATCCTGAGCATATTGAAGAGGGGATCTTGTGTCACGGTTGTGGGAACAGGATAGAATGTTATTCCAAATTTCGGGAAAGGATGCTCTTAACTGCTTTTCATCCCCGGATAGTATCATTAAGTTTGATTCGGAATAACCCAGGTCTGCTGCGGTTTGTACGATTCCTTTTGAAAAATATTTTGAAAGTTCTGCAAATGCACTCATTTTGATTTACCTGAAAGTTCTTTCATTTTCTTATATCCTTGATGGAATTGCATATTGACGGGGATGCGCTTTGCGGGACTATGCCATTGAACCAAACCAAAAGGCAATTGAATCGTTGCCCGCCGCCAACTCTTCCGTGGTGTTTTGCCGTTTGGCTGCTTATTCGGTTGTTATTATTTTACCGCTGATTTTGCACGCCTTCGGTTGCTCCTTTTTGCGTTGCCTGTCGCTTCAGCGTGTGACCTCAAAGGCAACAACGCCGAACGGGGGGATATCGTCAAGCAGAACGCGGTCACCGTCAAGCCGCCCGCTTCCGGAGAAGAAGGTGACGGAGCGGTAGCTGTCGCCGAGATGAATTTCCGTGTCGAGCGCTTCGTCCTCAAACAGGTTGAACAGTCCGACCGCCAGTGCGCCATCGTTCTCCTTGCACATCAGGTAAAGATCGGGAGACCCCGAGGTCCACGCGGGCAATTTCCTGCCGGAGACCCATTCCGCAGCGCGGGCGAGCAGGCGCGAGCGCCCGTAAACGCGGTGGTAGCGTTCAACCGAGCCATAAGCCTCAGAGCAGAGGACAAAGAAGCGTTGCCCCGCCGCGTTTTCATAGCGGTAGGAGGTGGCAACGGTGACTCCGTCGGGGGAGAGGGCGGTCGTTTCGGGAATCGCGGACGCGTCCGTTGTGAAATTCCGGATTGGCTGATCGAAGGCGCGGATGTGGAAGCCGTCCGCAAGGTAATGTTCCATGTCTGCCGCAAAGCCCTTGCCTTCGCCGCGCAGACCCACATCCAAGCCGCGCGCACTCAGAATTTCCGCCGCGCGGGCGTCCAGAAGCAGACCCTTGCCAAAGTCCGTCTCGGGCAGGTATTTCGCATTCTCCCCGAACACCGCGATTCCCGTGCCGTCTCCCGCAAAGACCGTCGGCAGTCCGACGGGGGAGAGAATTTTGGAGGACGGGTTGAAGCAGGTCAGTTGCAGATCGTAGCTTTTGTTCTCAAAGCGCTCCGGAATATCCATTCTGTCATACTTGTGCGGAACTTCGAATACACGGATTCCACAGGGGCGCTTGTCGTCAAAATGTTCGGCAATCGCGCGGTAGAGCGGCAGATTCCGCATATGCCGTTTGAAATAGCCCTGTTCGTTTTCCGGTTCGGTGGAGTATTCGAACAGGTATTTCAGATTGTGAACGGCGGGGTCGGCAATCGCGCGGGAGAGATCAAAGCACTCCATATAGGAAGCGGCGCAGTTCCAGCGCGGGCGGGGGTAAGCGTCACCCTCCCACATCACTTCCATGTCGGGTTTCGCGAATGCCGCAGTCTGGAAGCGCTCAAACTCGATGATGTCCTCCATCCGACAGCCGAACGAGCGGTGATCCGCCCAGTAGGGCGCGCCGCTTGTGCGCAGGAACGGCTTGGTGTTGCCGGCAAACGCACGGCTGACCGTTTCGGGGTCTGTTCCGTCCGTCTCCCACGAGGAGGGAGCGGAGCAGACCGCGATGCGAACCGAGGGGTTCACGCGATCCACCGCCGCGCGCATCCGTCGGGCAAAGCCGACAAGGGACTCGGCATTGACCTTCAGAAACGCGGAGCGGATCGGGTTCTCTCCGCCCGAGAGCGTGGCGCGGCGCAGATCCGCGGCGCTGACCTCGTACCCGACCAGTTCCGAGACCGCGCGAAGGTGGAGCGGGCAGAAGCAACCGAAATTCCGGTTTTCAAAGCCGTAGCGGAAGCCGTCGTCAATCATCAGCGCGTCTGCGCCGGTTTCCGCGAGCGAGGCAGTGTATGCTTCCAATGCGGAAAGGTAGTCCTCGTCCAACGGGCAGCATTTCGCAAGCACCGAGCCGTCGGCAAGCACCTGACGGGTCAATTTCCGCTCGCCTGTTGGATAAACGCCCGGCCAGAACCAGACCCCGGCGCGAATGCCCGCGCGGTGGAAGGTTTCGATGTGGCGGCACAGAATCGCCTTCTCCTTGGCGGTTGCGACGGGGTCTCCCCACGGTGCTTCGACTGCGAGAAAGGTCTGACCGACTCCCATTTCCTTCAGCATCCGGATGGCGTTCCCGGGCTTCTGCAGATCAAGGGAATCCATCCCGCCGCAGGAACGCAGGGGATAGGAAGCGAACGGAACGGTCAGCCGTTCCCCGGGGTTGAAGGGAGAAGAAGCGGTTTTCATTTGCGATACCTCACAAAATGGATTTGTTGTGATTATAGTATAGCAAAAATCAGGCGGCTTGTCAATACAAAAAGAAGGCATAAAATATGCAGATCCTTTCTTTTTCGCTTGATCGCAAAAGGGAAAATTTTCTTGCGTGAGCCCCACTGCGCTTTATACCCGATAAGGTATAATTATATCGGGCTACTTCCTGTATTCTGCAATTCTTGCCGTTTGTCAAAACTTTTTGAAAAGGTTGTCGAATTGTCACAAACCGTCCGAGAAAAGAACCGAAAGCCTTGAAAAATGTTCCATAATATGGTATACTATAAAATGAAAGAATCGACACAGACGAGCTGAACGGAATGATCAAACACAGAGAACAGGACGGAGGACAAAACAATGGCTGAAAAAACAACCGCCGACATCGGCTTTGAAAAACAGATATGGGACGCCGCGTGCGTGCTGCGCGG
>CAKSUH010000010.1 GCA_934500855.1 uncultured Eubacteriales bacterium | reverse complement strand
GTAGGGGGTCAGCTTCATGCACGCGCACCTTTCTGTTCGTTTTCCTTTATTATACTACAGTTTTCCCCCGATTGCAAGTCCTTATTTGCAGAACAGCAGAAGCGCGAGCCACGGGAGCACATCCGCGCCTTCGCCCGAACGCGCAAGCAGCAGAATCAGACCGATCAGCAGAAGCTCGTCACTCTCCAAGCCGCCCGGCAGAGCGGGAAGCACACCGCCGAACAGGTCACAACAGGACGGTTTTTCCTGCGGCTTGGGCGGAGGAGGCGGACAAGGCGGAGGCGGACAAGGCGGAGGCGGACAAGGCGGAGGCGGCGGGACTTCGGAGAAAGGGACGGAGATCGGCGGTCGGTCTCCGCGCTCCTGTCGGAACGCACAGCCGCTGTAATGCTCGGGGAGACGGTCCGGGTATCTGGAGTACATGGCGCTCCTCCTTTATATCCGACGCAGGACATCGCCGAGCGCGGAAAGCCGCAGCATCGCGTCAACCGCATTCCTGCGATCCTCGGAGAGAAACGGCTTGAGCGCCAGAAGCAGGGCGGAGCGATCGGTTTCCGCTTTTTTCTGCGGCGGGGGCGCGGCGGTCTGCTGCTCCATCATGGGGCGGAGCATCGCCATGACCTGCGGCAGTTTTGCCATCAGCTCGGGATTGGACAGGACGGCGCCGAGACCGTCCGTGATATTCGGCGCGGATTGTTCCGTTTCCTGCGGCGTGACGCTCGGGTTCTCGTTTTCCATGGCGAGCCCTCCGTGTCAGCGCTGCTGCCGACGGTTGCGGCGGTAATCGGTGTAAAGCGCATCGAGTTTTTGAATGTCGGCGTCCGTTGCGCCCGACAGCGCCGAGCGGACATCTGCTATGTTCTGCGGATTCAGACCGAGCGCGGCGGGGTCAATGCCTGTCTGTGCGGCAATTTGGGTGATGAGCGCTCCCAGCTGTTCGTCGTTCATGCCGAGAATGCGGTTCAGAGCGTTGCGGTCGATTTGCATGGCAGTTCTCCTTTCCGGTTTGGGTTACTGCCAGTGTATGCGAATTCGCGTGAAAGGTTCGCGGATTAACGACTAATGAAGATTTTGATTTCTCTTCCCATGCGTCGACAATTATCTATTACAAATTTAGTACCGTGAGACTTTCCATCCCAAAAGGCGATGACTATATCGGCATACCGGATTATTTCGAGGTTTCTTTTCAACGGGGCGGACTTTCCGTATTCTCTATAGTTTGGAAGAAATTCAGTTAATTGAATATGATGTTCAGCGGCATAATTTTTTGCACAGGTATCAATGCCGCGAGCACCGCCTGAAACAATTTCGGTGATCTCTTGTGGTAGATATTGTTCTAAATTTTTTACTTGTAATGTACGCGAACCAATAATTGCAACCTTCATTTTTTTGTTCCTCCTAAATTTAGTATACTTAAATTAAGTATACAATACACATTATACCACAAAATAATCTTAAAATATACTTAAAACAAGATTTTTTGAGGTGAATTTATGAGAAACAAGCAAAACAAGCATCTCGGAATTGAAATCGATCCCGAATTGCACTATAAGCTGCACTACATTTCCAAATACGAGGGCAGGAGCGCCAACGGGCAGATCCTCTACCTGATCCGAAAATGCGTGAGAGAGTTTGAAGAGCGGGACGGGGAGATTATAGTCCCGACTGCGGAGGAGAAACAATAAAAAGCCCGGAGATTCCGGGAAAAGCGGAGAATTGTCAGGCAAACTGACGCATTCTCCGCTTTTGGCACTCCGTATCGCATAACACAAGTCTCTTGCCGAAAGTTCTTGAAGTTTCCCGAGTTGGGTTCGTGGTAGCGCCCCGAGGTCGTTACTTCGGCTTTCCCCTGAAGAACAGGCAGACGAGATAGCCGAAGATCAGCGCCGCCGCAATGCCGCCCGAGGTTGCCGCAAGCCCGCCTGTCAACGCGCCGAGCAAGCCCTGTTTTTCCACCGCTTCCCGTACACCGACCGATATCGCGTAGCCGAAGCCCGTCAGCGGGACGGTCGCGCCTGCGCCCGCGAATTCCGCGAGCGGCTTGTAAACCCCGATTGCGCCGAGGAAAACGCCGACCACCACATACAGCACCAGAATCCGCGCAGGAGTCAGCTTGGTGCGGTCAATCAGAATCTGCGCGATCACGCAGAGCGCGCCGCCTACCAGAAACGCCCATAAATAGGGCAAAAGTCTGTCAATCATGCCCGTTTCCTCCGCAAGTTTTACCGCAAAGCTCAATCAGATGCGCCACAGCGGGAATGTTTTCGCCCTGCTTGATGCTGTCGGGACTCATCATGGCGCCGGTGGCAAGGAAGAGAATCCGCCGCAACTCTCCCGATTGCAGGAGCGGCAGAAAGTAGGCGCCGAGTACCGTTCCCGCACATCCGCAACCCGAGCCGCCCGCGTGAACATCCTGCGTTTCGCGGTCATAGATCAGCTGACCGCAGTCCGCATAGCGGTCCCGCACGGTTACGCCGTGCCGCTCGGTCAGGTCGCAAAACAGCTCGCCGCCTTCAAAGCCGAGGTCGCCCGTCACAATCCGATCCCAATGCGTGATGTCCCGACCCGTTTCCTCCAGAAAGCGCAGGAGCGTGTCCACCGCCGCCGGAGCCATTGCCGCTCCCATGTTGGAGGGATCGTTGATGCCATAGTCCTGCGCCTTGCCTGCCATGCCTCCCGTAATCCAAACGCAGTCGGGGTGCTTTTCTGCCGGACCGATCAGAAACGCACCGGCACCCGTGACCGTCCACTGTGCGGTGGGAGCGCGTTGTGCGCCGTATTCAAGCGGCGTGCGGTACTGGCGCTCGGCGGAGCAGTAGTGCGAAGAGGTCACAACCCCCGCCACGCGTGTAAAACCGCCGCTGACCGCCATGGAAGCCAGCAGAAGTCCCTCTGCCGAGGTCGAGCAGGCACCGTAAAGACCAAGATAGGGAATGTCATAGGAAAGAAGCCCGTAGGCGGAGCCGACGCACTGATTGAGCAGATCGCCCGCAAAGAGCGCGTCCACATCGCCGTCGCGCAGTCCCGCCTTGGAGAGCGCCAGTCGGAACGCCATGCGCTGGGATTCGCTCTCCGCGCCCTCCCATGTTTTTTTACCGAACAACCCGGAGGGGTCGTGCAGGTCAAAGCGGCTTCCGAGCGGTCCGTCATGCTCTTTTTCCCCGACGACCGAAGCGGCGGCGAGAATTGCCGCCCGCAACCGAAAACATCCTTGATTCATCCTTGTTTTCCTCTTTTTTTGCTATTATTATGGATGATTTGTCTTGCATTATTCGCAAAAATATGGTACAATAAAAGAAAGAAATTTTTGGGGGCAGGTCCGCGGGATTGCAACGGGATAATTGCGGTCGCACGGCGGCTCCCGAATTATAAAAAAAGGGGTACCACCATGAATTACCAACTGAAAAACGAATTTTTGACTGTTGAAATTTCCGATCGCGGAGCGGAACTGCAATCAATCCGCGGCGCGGACGGAACCGAATATCTCTGGCAGGGGGACAAAGCCTCTTGGGCGGACCGCGCACCTGTGCTGTTCCCGTTCTGCGGGCGTCTCTGGGAGGGAAAATGCACCGATGCGGGCATTCCCTGCAACCCCGAGGTGCACGGATTCCTTCGCTTTATGACAACCGAAGTGACCGAAAAGAGCGACACCTCGGTGACTTTCCGTGCCCGCGACAACGCGGAAACGCTGAAAAATTATCCGTATCCCTTTGAAGTGCGTCTGATTTTCTCCCTGCAGGATCGCACGCTGACCACACGCACGGAGATCGTCAACCGCGGCGAGCGCGTGATGCCGTTTGCATTGGGACTTCATCCCGGTTTCAGCCTGCCGTTTGCCGGCGGAACCATCGGGGACTATACGGTCCGCTTCGAGGGCGCAACGGGTACCCTTCAGCGCCTGAACTTTGACGAAGGGGAATGCTTCCCCACGGGCGGAAGCAGAGATTTCCCGCTCCGCGACGGAGAATTTTTTGATCCGACCGATGCCTTTTTCGAAGCGGGTTCGGCGTTCTTCTGTGAGATGCCGCGCTCGGTTATGCTGGAAAAGCGCGGGACCGACCGCCGCATTGCGATGAACTTCCCTGATTTCTGCTATTTCGGACTGTGGAAGGTGCCGGGCGCGCGCTTCCTTTGCATGGAACCGTGGACCTCTCTGCCCGCACTGCACGGTGTGGTCACCGAGCTGACGGAAAAGCCCGATCTGGTCCGTCTTGCGACGGGGGAGCAGAAGTCCCTGCTTTGCACGATTACATTTTGCTGAGGAGGTAGCGCCATGCTGACACCCGATAGAAAGCCGTTCCATATTCCGACCGAGCGCGGAAAAGTGGGGCGCTATTGCATCCTGCCGGGTGCGCCCGAGCGGGTTGAACAGATCGCGGCGCTGTTGGAAGAGCCTGTTTTTGTGGGCAGAAACCGCGAATTTACGGTCTGGAACGGGAAGCTGGCGGGCGAGACGGTGACGGTCTGCTCCACGGGCATCGGCGGACCGTCTACGGCGATTGCGGCGGAGGAACTGGTCGACTGCGGCGCGGAGGTGCTCATCCGGGTCGGGACCTGCGGCGGAATCGCAACGGCGGTTGCGAGCGGGGACCTTGTGGTGGCAACGGGCGCGGTACGGCAGGACGGCACTTCGCATGAATACGCGCCGCCCGAATATCCCGCAGTCCCGGATTTCGGCGTGACAGCGGCTCTGAAGCAGGCGGCGGAGGGAACGGGGAAATCCGTTCATCTCGGCGTGGTACAGAGCAAGGATTCGTTTTACGGTCAGCATTCGCCCGCGCGGATGCCGATATCGGGCGATTTGGAGGCGAAATGGGAAGCGTGGAAACGGCTCGGCGTGCTGGCAAGCGAGATGGAGGCTTCCACGCTCTTTACGGTCGGCGCGGCAAGAGGCGTGCGGACGGGCGCGGTGTTCCATGTCATCTGGAATCAGGAGCGCGCAAAGGCGGGAATGGACACCGACGCGGAGGAATCGCACGATACGGGAGCGGCAGTGCGGACGGCGGTGGAAGCGATCCGTTTGCTGATCTCCGTCGACTGAAAGAAACATTTTTCGCGAAAAAGAAAAAAATTCAAATTAGTCATTGACAACCGCTTTTTCTTGTGGTACAATATAATTAGCTATATTTATTTGGTAAATAAACAGAAGTTTATATAGATGCCCAAAAGCGGAAAGGAAGAAAAAATGAAACTCAAAAGAACCATTACACTTGCCATTCTTGCCGCCGTCCTCTCGGCAAATCTGGTTGCGTGTGTTGCGGAAAAGGATCCGGGCAACGACCCGAGCCAGACCTATACCGATGAACACGGAAACCGTGTGACGCAGGCATTGGACCCGAGCTCCGACCCTGCAAAATCGGAGTACACCAATGTCAGCAGAACGGTATACCTGAAGAAAAAGTCCACGCTGAAGCCGATCGACAGCAAGGGAAAATCCATCACGCTGGAAGCGCCCGCAAAGCTGGAGTGCTTCGCGCAGAGCACCGAGTGGTACAAGGTGAAGTACGAGGGCGTGGAATACTACATCTCCCGCGGTCGGACTACCGATGACGATATCGAGGAAAAGACCTTCGTTTCCTGCAGTGAGGAAATGACGGTGTGTGTGGATTCCGTCAGCATCAGAAAGTACGCTTCTGCGGAGAAAGAGTTTTCCACCGCGCTGACCTATGCCAAAAAAGGCGATAAGGTTGAGGTTATTGCAAAAAGCACCGAAAAGAAGTGGTATAAAGTCAAGTACACCGACGGCTCCAAGTCGGTGACGGGATTTGTTACATTCAGCAGTCTTTCGGAGGACTACAGCAAGAAGTTTACCAACCTGCCTTCGGAAAAGAAGGTTTATGTCATTTCCGAAAACATGGCTAACCTGCGGCTGGAGCCGATTCCTTCCGAGAACGGACAGGGCGGCGGAACCATTGTGGGGGGCAACGGTGTGCCGAGAGGAACGGAACTGACCGCAGTTGCGGAGGGCAATGTCAACGGCGTTTCGTGGTACAAGGTGTACTACAAGAAGGACGCAGGCTCCGCATCGATTGAGTGTTATGTGGCAAAATCGGAGGTTTCCGAGGTCAGACCGGACGGCGGATACACCATGGATGAGCTGATTGATAAGTATCACTATACCAGATTCTCCGCAGAGATCACGGCTTATCCGTATCAAAGCAGCATCAATGTCCGCGAAACGCCGTCGGGAAGCGGCAAGTTGGTGGAAACCGTTTCGGTGCCGAGCAGCATGACATTGTATGCTTACGGCAAATCCCTGAGCGGCGGCGCAACTTGGTGTCTGGTTAAAACCGCCAACGGCAAGATCGGATTTGCTTGGTACGATTCGCTGACATTGGATTCAACGGGTAAGACCATGAGCAGCATTCCGCTGTCGCTTGAACACCTGCTCAGCGTTTACAACTTTACAAGAGTTTCCATGACCAAGACCGCAAAGGTCGAACTGAAGCTGTGGAGTGAGCCGAGCGGCGATGAAAACAAGGTTGTAAAGAAGGTTGCAAAGGATACCTCGGTTACAATCGTTGCAGAGGGCAAGGGAACCAACGGCAGAGACGGTTACTACATCGTTGAAGTCGATGGCATCAACTATTTCGCTCTCCAATCCGCATTCAATTGACTTTTCCCCGCAAAGGGGTTGACAAAATACGGTTTTTACGGTATAATAAGATTGAAATTGACGGTATGAAGTGCCGGTAACAGCGGCTGTCGCAGGCGGCGGTCGGTTGGAAAGGAGCCTTACTATGAATGAGAATACGGTTTTCAATTCGGCGAAACGGGCAGGAACCTTTGTCGGTAAAACCCTTGCCTGCTTTGCGGCGGGAATTATGCTGGTTGCCGATACTGCGACACGAAAGAGAACTTTTACCACCGGAAATGTGAATGTCGTGCGCCCGGAACCGGAGACGGAATCGAAGCCCGAGGTCATGTATACGGCGGACGGTAAAAAGACCCGCTTCGTTTGCCGCGAGTGCGGCGCGCCCGTTGATGTCAGGTCTTTCCGTCTGGCGCACGGCTATACGCCCGGAAAAGGCTTCCTTTGCGACAATTGCCGCGCAATGGGCAAGTCCTCCGCCAAATACTACGGCGGCGCGGATTACCGCGATGATGAGTCCCTGACCGCAACCTGTGCGGACTGCGGCAAAACGATCTGCGAAAAGTCTTATCGCAAGCTGAAAAAACATCGCATCGGTAAAAAATACTACTGCGACAACTGCTTTGCCAAGCACGACTACGACTAAGTTATCAGAGGGGATAAGTAAGACCTTGGGGCGTTGCCCCAAACCCCATTTAAGAGACTTTTTGAAAAAAGTCCCTTAAAAATCCCCAAAAACTTTCACAAAAGGGCAGGATCCGGAGAGAATCCTGCCCTTTTGTGAAATTCTTGAAGGTTCTTAGGGAACTTCTTCTAAGAAGTTCCCTAAGTAGGGTTCGGGGCAACGCCCCGAGGTCTTAGACCTCTTTGATAACATGTGCGAGGACTGTCCAGAATTGCTCGACAGAGGAAAGGTCGAGGGCTTCGTCGGGGGAGTGGATGTCCTTCATGTCGGGACCGATGGAGATCATGTCCATGTCTGGAACATGATCGTGAATCACACTGCACTCCAAGCCCGCGTGGATCACATTGACCCGCGCGTCGGTTCCCGTTACCTTGCGGAACGCCGAGAGGTATGCGTCGCGGATTGCCGAGGTTTCGGCATAGTTCCAGCCGGGATAACGGCTGTGATGCCGCACTTTGCCGCCGATTGCCGCCGCGAGCAGATTCAGGTCCCGCTCGGATGCGTTCAGCTGTTCCTCAATCGAAGAACGCGACGAGAATACAAAGGTCAGATTGCCGTTCTCCTGTCTGATTACGCCGAGGTTGCGGGAGAATTCCACCAGTCCGGGCACTTTGCGGCTCATTTCCAGAACGCCGTTCGCGGCGCAGGCAAGCACCGTGATTGCTCCGCGCGTTGTTGCGGCGGAGAGCATTTCGCAGGGCGCGTCGGTGGGGGAGACCGAAAGGCGGAAGCCGCGGTCCGCTTCGCAAAGCTCGGAAGCGATCGCCTCGCCGATGTCGGTCAGAAGCGTGACCGCTCCGTCTGCGTCGGGGACAGCCAGAACCGCCACCGCCTCGCGCGGAATTGCGTTGTCCTTGGACCCGCCCGAGAGCGACACCAGACGCGTCGCGGGCTGTGCTTCCGTCAGAGCGGCGAGCAGGCGCCCCATCAGCTTGTTTGCGTTCGCGCGCCCGCAGTTGATGTTCTCACCCGAGTGACCGCCCGCAAGACCCGTCAGTTTTACCTCAATGCAGTCGCCTGTAAGCGCTTCGGGCGTGGCGTCGAGCGTCAGATCGGACCGCACACCGCCCGCACAGCCTGCGGTCACAACGCCGAACTCCTCGCTGTCAAGGTTCAGCATCCGCCGCGCGGACAGGAGCGAGTAGTCAAACGCGTGCGCACCGTCCATTCCGACCTCCTCTGCCGTGGTGAACAGGCATTCATACGCGGGGTGGGAGGGCAGCTCGCCGTCCAGAAGTGCGAGCATCATGGCAACGGCAATGCCGTCGTCGCCGCCCAGCGTGGTTCCCCGCGCGCGCAGGTATTTCCCGTCAATCCACAGCTTCAGCGGATCGTGCAGGAAGTCGTGCACCGTGTCGCGGTTCTTTTCGCATACCATGTCGGTGTGTCCCTGCAACAGCAGCGGCGCGGCGTTGAGACGGTCGGGGGAGGCGGGGGCTTTGATGAGCACATTGTTCTGCGCGTCGCGGTGATGCTCCAGTCCGCGCGCCGCCGCAAAGGCGCAGAGGTAGTCGGCAATGGCGGTTTCGTTGTAGGATCCGCGCGGAATTGCGCTGATCTCTTCAAAATAACGGAAAACCGATTCGGGCTTCCGTCCGTGAATGATGTATTCCATATTGTTTCTCCCGTTCAGGCTTATTTTGCTTCAAACATATCCAGATTGTCAAGCGATTTTCCCGTGCCGAGCGCCACGCAGGAGACCGCGTCGGGCGCAACGCGCGTTTTGATTCCGGTTGCGCGGGTCACCAGTTGGTCAAAACCGTAGAGCAGACTTCCGCCGCCGGTCATGACGATGCCGTTGCGGAGAATATCCCCCAGCAATTCGGGCGGTGTTTTTTCGATGACCGTACAGACGGCGTCCAGAATCGCCGTGACAGGCTCGGTGAGCGCTTCGATCATTTCCTTGGAGGAGACGGTGATGACCTTCGGAAGTCCCTGATTGACGCACCGTCCCTTGACCTCCATCGTCAGGACCTGCGGTCGGCTGTAGACCGTGCCGATGCGCTTTTTGATTGCTTCCGCGCTTCTTTCTCCGATCAGAACATTGTATTTTCGCCGCACATAGCGGGCAATGGCTTCGTCAAACTTGTCTCCCGCCGTTTTGATGGATTCCGACACCACCACGCCGCCGAGCGACAGGACCGCGATGTCGGTGGTTCCGCCGCCGATATCGACCACCATATTGCCCTCGGGCGCATAGATGTTCAGTCCCGCTCCGATTGCCGCCGCAGTCGGTTCCTCGATGAGATAGGTCCTGCGCGCGCCGGCTTCCCGCGCCGCTTCCTTAACCGCACGCTCTTCTACCTCGGTGATGCCGGACGGAATGCAGATCATGACATTCGGCGGGACAAACAGGTTTCCGCAGGCGCGGCGGATGAAGTACTGGATCATTTTCAGCGTGATTTCGTAGCGACTGATGACCCCGTCGCGCAGGGGACGGACCGCCGTGATGTTTCCGGGCGTTCTGCCCAGCATCAGCTGTGCCTCGCGTCCGACTTTGAGAATTTTATCGGTATTGGTGTCGATGGCGACAACCGACGGCTCCCGCAGGACGATTCCTTTGCCCTGCACATAGACCAGAACGGTTGCGGTTCCGAGGTCGATTCCGATGTTCCGACTGACGCGGAACCCGCGGAGGCGATCAAGAAGCGATTGGTACCACTTCTTTTTTTTCTTTTTCTTGACCGTTGGCTTGGTTGCCGGTTTTTCGCCCGCTTTCCTTGCCTGTGCCGCCTGCTTTTCTTCCTGCAAGTCCATCGCCTCCCATCGTTTTATTTTCTCTTATCATTATACACGATGCGCCCTTAAAAATCAATAGGTTTCGGGAAATGTTTTTGCGAAAATAGCTTGACACGGCGGTTTCTTTATGTTATAATATTAGAAATTCTAATATTGGAGGAAGTTGCAATGCACGCCATTCGGATGATTGCGTTGGGGAGAAAGCTGTCCAATCTGTATGCGGAGCTGTGCGCACCGCTTTGTCGGAAATACGGAATGAATCAGACCTGTTTCGATGTGCTGATGTTCTGCGCCAACAACCCCGACCGTAATACGGCGAGAGACATCTGCGAGGTCAGGGGAATCCGAAGCGGCATGGCTTCGGTTGCGGTGGAAACGCTGGTGAACAGCGGGCTGTTGGAGTGCCGTGCCGATCCCGATGACCGACGGAAGCGCCGTCTGGTCCCGACCGGAAGCGCTGCCGGGCTGATTGCGCAGGGGCAAGCCATGCAGGCTTACTTTACGGGGACCCTGCGGCAGGGAATCACCGCAGAGGAACTTGCCGCGCTGGACAGGCTGACCGAAAAACTGGAAGCGAATATGAACCGCATGGAAAAGGAGAAGCCGTTGCCGTGAAAACGATTCTGATTTGTATTCTGGCGGGTTTGGGCGCAGGGTTCGGGACGGGCTTTGCGGGGATGAGCGCGGCGGCGGTCATCAGTCCGATGCTGATTACCTTTTTGGGGATGGACCCGTATCTTGCGGTCGGCATTGCGCTGGCGAGCGATGTGCTTGCCAGCGCGGCTTCCGCAATCACCTACGGAAGAAACAAAAATCTTGACATCCGAAACGGTTTGATCATGATGGCGGCGGTTCTCGGATTTACAACGGTCGGCAGTTTTGTCGCAAGTCTGGTCCCCAAGACCGCGATGGGAAATTTTTCGGTGTTCATGACCATGCTGCTCGGAGTCAAGTTCATTGTGAAGCCGTCCGTGGAGCCGAGAAAAGGCTCGGAGACGGCAACCGCGAGGCAGAAAGCCGTCAGATCGGTGCTTTGCGGCGCGATGGTCGGATTTATCTGCGGATTCATCGGCGCGGGCGGGGGCATGATGATGCTGTTGGTTCTGACTTCGGTCCTCGGCTACGAACTGAAAACCGCCGTCGGTACCAGTGTGTTCATCATGAGCGCAACGGCTTTGACGGGTGCGGTCAGTCATTTCGCAATCGGCGGCTTGCCCGAGGCGCTTCCGTTGGTTCTGTGCGTGGTCAGTACGCTGGTCTTTGCGCAGATCGCTTCGCTTTTTGCCAATCGCGCACAGCCGAAAACGCTCAACCGCGTAACGGGCGTTATTCTGCTTGTCCTCGGCGCGTTAATCCTTGCCGTCAATCTGTTCGGATAGAACGGAAACCGAAACGGTTCGCTGTAAGACCTCATACAAAATGCCCTGCAGACGGAATTCCGAAAGGTTCCCGCTTGCGGGGCGCATTGCGTTCGGATCAGCCGGACATCCTTTTTTGAAGAATCGTGCGGAATGGTATTGCAATTTCGGGGGAAACAGAGTATAATATAAAGGGATGAATGTTCGGACCGTGATGGAATCGGAGGATTGTCTGAAACGAAAGGAGTGACGGAATGTCGGCGGATTGGTTCACGGAAAACGGGATACCGACAGAGGAAAACTGCCCGCTCGCGCCGCTTTCCTCTTTTCGTATCGGGGGAACGGCGGCATTGGCGGCGTTTCCGCAAACGAGGGAACAGCTGTTGACCTGTCTTGCCTTCGCGAGGCGGGAGAGACTTCCGTTTGAAGTTGTCGGAAACGGCTCCAACCTGCTCTTTCCGGACGGCGTTTATGCCGGACTGATGATTTTTACCCGCAACCTCCGCGCGGCGGAACTGACGGGGGATACCGTTACTGCCGAAGCGGGCGTTCCGCTTCCCGCTCTTGCGGGAGAAGCACTGCGGGCGGGACTATCGGGGCTGGAATTCGCACAGGGAATTCCGGGAACGGTCGGCGGCGGCGTGTTTATGAATGCGGGCGCGTTCGGCGGCTGTATGGCGGATGTGACCGAATGGTCCGAATGGTACGACTGCGAGACAGGGGAGACGGGGCGGTTTGAGGGATCGGCTCAGCGCTTCGGAACCCGTACAAGCGTTTATGAACGGGAAAAACGGTATATTCTGCTCGGCGCAGGTCTGAGCCTGCGAAAGGATGACCCAAAGGCAATCCGTGCCCGCATGGAGGAGTTCCGCGACAGGCGGCGACGGACGCAGCCGATCGAACTGCCGAGCGCGGGGAGCATTTTCCGCCACCCGCCGGGTGCGTTTGCGGGGAAGCTGATCGAGGATTGCGGACTGAAAGGCACGCGGATCGGCGGCGCGGAGGTATCGCATAAACACGCGGGATTCATCGTCAACAGGGGCGGTGCGACTTCCCGCGATGTCACGGAGCTGATCGCGCTGATCCGCGAGCGGGTCGAACGGGAGACGGGGTATCGGCTGGAATGCGAGGTCCGTACCGTCGGATACCGATAACGGAATCGGAAATCAAGGAACAAGGAACATAAAGGAGAATCCCTGAAATGGAAGTCAAACTCATCAATTACACAACGAATCCGGTTGCCGCCATTGAGGATGCGGCAACCACCTGCTACGACAGTCAGCCGACCGACGGCAGGATTATGCGTCACTGCTACAAAAGCGGGCATCACAGCGTGTTGGAGTTCGCCGATTTTACCTTCCGCATCAAGGGCGTGAGCCGCGCGCTGACCCACCAGTTGGTTCGCCACCGCATGGCGAGCTTTGCACAGCGGAGTCAGCGTTATTGCGTGGAGGACGGTTTTGCGTATGTCACGCCCGCAAGCGTGAAGAAAGATCCGCAGACGGCGGCGCTCTACCGCGAGACGGTGGAAACGATTCAGAGCGCCTACCGCAGACTGGTGGAGGCAGGGGTTCCCGCCGAGGACGCGCGGATGCTGTTGCCGAACGCCTGCTGCACCGAAATCTGTGTCAAGATGAATCTGCGGGAACTGATTCACTTCTCAAACGAGCGGCTTTGCGCCTGCGCGCAGTGGGAAATCCGTGCGCTGGCGCGGGAGATGGTCAAAGCGGTTCTGGAGGTCGCGCCCGAGCTGAAGCCGTTTCTGGTGCCGAAATGCGAGGCGCACGCGCCCTACTGCTTCTGCACCGAATCAAAGTCACGCACCTGCGGCAGGCACCCGCTGATCGGTGAGGTCTGCCGTAAGGAGGAGAGCGCGGAAACATGAGCTTTGCCGACGAGGTGCGGGACGAGCTGTACGAAGGCATGCCGAAAAAGCCCTGCTGTCGGCGGGCGCTTGCGGCGGGGCTGTTGCTCGGCGCAGAGGCGGAGGACAAGACCGTTACCGCGCGTTTCCCGTCCGAGGCGTGCGCCGACTATGCGGAGGAGGTTTTTCGCACGCAGTTCGGGCGGGGCTTGACCTTTGCGCGCCGACCGCTTCCGCGCGGAAGCCGCCTGTCGGTCTTTTCCTCTCCCGCCGCCGCGAAGCTGTTGCACGCCATGCACGAGCCGGATGCAGCGGAGCGCCTGACGGGCGGTTGCGAGGGGTGCTCCTCGGCGTTTCTGCACGGGGCGTTTCTTTCGGCGGGGACCGTCAACGATCCGCACAAATCCATCCATTTGGAGTTTTTTCTTCGGATTCCCTCGTATCAGCCTCTTGTTGCAGCAGTTCTGGAGGGATGCGGGTACCCGCCGCGGGTCATTGCGCGAGAGAACGGAACGGGGCTTTACTACAAGGACGGAACTTCGGTTGAGGACCTGCTGACGCTCTGCGGAGCGGGACGGGTTGCAATGGAGCTGATGAACATCCGCTTTGAGCGCCAGTTGCGCGGCGAGGAAAACCGTGCGACCAACTGCCTGACGAAGAATATTTCCAAAACCGTGACGGCGGCAATGCGACAGGTGGACGCCATCCGCGTCCTGCGCCGAAGCGGTCGGCTTTCGGGTCTTTCCGCAGGAATACAGGAGACTGCCGCCCTGCGAGAGGAGAACCCGGAGGTGTCCCTGGAGGAGCTTTGTGCGCTTCACAACCCTCCGATCACGAAGTCCGGCTTAAACCACCGCCTCAAGCGCCTTTTAGAGGAAGCGGAGGAATGCGGCGGACCTGTCGGATGAACGCAAAAGTGCCGGAATACGAAAAAGCCATGCCTGCGGCAAAGCCGCAGGCATGGCTTTTTCGTGGCTCCGCACCGAAATCACATCAGTTCGGATTCAGGCTCAGACGGTCGATTTTTGCAAGCTCGTCGGCGGAAAACGAGGTGTTTTGCAGAGCGGCGAGATTGTCGAGGATCTGCTCGGTTTTGGAGGCGCCGATCAGGACGGATGTTACGCTTCCGTCGCGCAGGTCCCAAGCCAGCGCCATCTGCGCCAAGGATTGCCCGCGTGCGGCGGCAATCTCCGTAAGTCCGCGAATCTGTGTCAGCCGCTCCGGGGACAGCGCGTCCGCGTGCAGGAACCTGCCGTCGGTGGCAATTCTGCTGTCTGCGGGAATCCCCTTGAGATAACGGTCCGAAAGCAACCCTTGCGCAAGCGGACTGAATGCAATGATCCCCTTTCCGAGCCGGACAGCCGTTTCCTTCAGTCCGTTATGCTCAATGGTGCGGTCGAAGATCGAATAGCGGTTCTGATTGATGATGAAGGGGCAGTGCAGATCGTTCAGAATCGCGCAAGCCGCCTCCAGCCGCGCCCCGTCGTAGTTGGAAAGCCCGACATAGAGCGCTTTTCCGCTTGTAACCGCCTGCGCAAGCGCGCCCATCGTTTCTTCAAGCGGCGTTTCGGGATCGGGACGGTGGTGATAGAAGATGTCCACATAATCCAGCCCCATGCGGGAAAGGCTTGCGTCAAGGCTTGCAAGCAGGTACTTGCGGCTGCCGAAGTCTCCGTAAGGACCCTCCCACATCGTGTAGCCCGCCTTTGTGCTGATAATCATTTCATCGCGGTATGCGCCGAATTCCTCACGCAGAATGCGCCCGAAATTGCGCTCCGCCGCACCCGGAGCGGGACCGTAGTTGTTGGCAAGGTCAAAGTGCGTAATGCCGCGATCAAAGGCGGTGAAGCAGAGCGCTTTCATGTTTTCGTAAAGCGAACTGTCGCCGAAATTGTGCCAAAGCCCCAGAGAGACCGCAGGGAGCTTCAGCCCGGACGCGCCGCAACGGTTATAGGTCATGTCGGCATAGCGGTTTGCATCGGCAGTGTACATTTTTTTGTTCTCCTTTTTTTCTGAATTCGGTTTCGGTCAGTTATAGCGGAACAGGATCTTCTGAATATCCGCGTCGAACATATTAGCCTGCGTGACCGTGGTCATGGCGGTTGCAATGCTTTCGGAGTCGATGTCGTCGCCGGAAGCGAGAAGCGCCGCATTCCGCACCCCGAGATACCCGATGGCAAAGGGATTCTGCACGACAAGAGCGTCCATTTCGCCGCTTTCCAGCATTCCGACCGAAATCACATTGGAATCAAAGCCGACTCCGCGGACGCGTCCGGAG
>CAKSUH010000009.1 GCA_934500855.1 uncultured Eubacteriales bacterium | reverse complement strand
CCGCAACGCTGCTGATTTTGTTTATCCTGCCCGGGATTCTTGCCCTGTGCGACCGATTTGCGGTCCGAAAAAAGAACCGCAGAGAATAAGATCACGGCACGGGTGAGGGTCGCCCGATTGAGCCGCTACCCGACAATGGGGGCATCCGCCTTACGGCGGATGCCCCCTCTCCATGCTGTCTGCAGATGCTATTACCGTCGCGAAGCGGTCCCCTTCTTTCGGACGATAACCGCAATCACAATCACGCAGATGACGCCGACCGCGACCGCAACAATCACCCGGATTACCGTATCGGTCGGAGACCCGGAGTCTGTCGGACCTTCCGTTGTCGGAACCGACCCGGATTTCACAACAAAACTTGCGGTTGCATCCCCGCTTCCGGAACGGATGGTCAGACGATGTTCCCCCGCGGCAAGCGTTTCGAGATAGCTTGCTTTCAGTTCGACAACGGTGCTGCCCTCCCGCACGGTGTAGAATTCGGAGGACAGCACGGCATTGTCCACCAAAACGCCGACGAAATCCGCATAGTCCGCATCCGACCGGAATGTCAGCCCCGCTTCTCCGCCCTTGCTCCATGTGCTTTCCTTCCCCTCCACAACGGAGGGAGCAAGGCGCCCGATGGCAACGGCGCTTTTTTTGTAGCCGCAAACCCGACATTCCTCATGCCCGGAACCTTCCTCGGACGGGGTCGGCTCCCGATCGACCTTCCATTCAAACGCGTGCGCCGCCTCATCCTTCTTCTCATGGCAGACCCCGCATTCGTGCCAGTGCGTGCTCTCGTTACGGAACCACTCCGCGCCGTATTCGTGCTGTGTGTGCGGATCATCTTCCCAGATCGCATAAAAGGTCACATCCGCCGTTATGCTGTAGGTCTTACCCGTAACAGCCGTGCCTGCCGCGTCCGAAGCCCATCCCGCAAACCGCTTTCCGACAGGTGCGGTAAAGCCGTTTTCGGGAAGCGTATAACTCCCCGCAAAAACATTTGCGACATCCGGCATGCTTCCCGTTCCGCCGTTGGCATCGAAGCGGACGGTGTAGGTTGTGAAGGTTTCCGTCCCCTTTGCGCCGCAGATGCAGGATTTGTAGTACGAGGAATCCGTTCCGGCAACCCGATAGATTTCATCGGCGACCTCGCGGTCAAAAAGATGTGCCGCGTAGCCGTTTTTGTCGCTGTCGGAAGTGATGTTGCACAGCCCCTCGCCGATGCACGCATGCCAGTGATGCGTACCGTTCCCGGTCCATTCGGTTGACCACATATGGATGTGCGGGGCGTTTACTTTGAGAATGACCTCTCTGCCGAGCGATGAGTAGGAAGCGCTGACCGTCCCCGTAAGTCCCATACCTCTGATTACATCGGAAAGATTCGCTTCAAACGCGCTGATGAATGCCGCAAGGTCCCCCGTTACATAAACGCGCGCCATGCCGCCTCCCGCCGTCAGAAGTTCCGTCACTGCCGCAAGATCGAACGCGGGCAGTCTGCCGCCGTTTACCGTAAAGTAATCGGCGTCCTTATCGGTGCAGGCAGGCAACGCATACGCCTTTTCGTCAATCGTGTGATCCTCCAGAATTTCCGCATCGGTTTTGTTGAAATAGGCATAGAAAATCTGCTCGCCCTGATCGTCCCATGTCGGATCCGCGTGGTAGTATTTTCCGTCGATTCTGACCAGATTCCATGCGTGCCCCTCGGATGTTCCGGAGCCGGGATTTGCGCTTTTCCCGGTTACGATAAAGGATTGGATTCCCGCCTTCCGAAGCAGGTAAGCGAATGCTTCGGCATACCCCTCGCAGACTGCCCTGCCTTCGACCAGTGCTCCGTAGGCATTATGCGCGTTTTCGGCGCTTCCGTCATAGACGAGTTTTGCCGCAAGGCGATCGTGCAACAGCTTTTCGCGCGCGTATTCGCTCATTTCGGAAGTGATACCCGAAAGCATCTCCCCCACCGCCGCGTCAAATGCCGCCCTTGCCGTTGCAAGCGCATCTCCCGACAGCAGATAGGACGGGTGCAATGTGCGGGCTTGGTTGGAAACAAGTCCGATGCTGTAGCCGTTTCCGAGCCAGAAATGCTCGGTGCGGTCGCAACGGTACGCGTCAAACACGGTTTCCAGTTCCGCCTTGGTCAGTGCGCTCACGCCGTTGTAAACATTGATTTCCGCCGCGCTTCTTTCGATTCCCTCCGCAATCCGATCGTAAGCATAGAGCAGAGCTTCGGAATTCGGCAATGCCGCAAGCGCGCTTCTGCCGTAATACGCAACCGGCGTGCTGACCAACAGGAACGGAGAAAAGCTCTCAACCGTAAAGCTGACCGTACCGGCTTCCGCGTCAACGGTGATCGGTCGGAATCCGACGCCGTAGGTTTCGGGTCCCTTTGGCGTGATGTGCGTAAGGAACATTCTGCCGTCCCGCAAAGCCTCGGCATTGGACCTGCCGACCGTCAGCGTAACCGTCGGTGTCTCTCCGAGCGGAAGTTCGTAAGCGCTGCCGTCGGCATTTCGGAGGGAAAGGTCATAGATCCGCTCAATTTCATAGCCCTCTGCCGCCTCTGCAACGAATTTCAGATACGGAGTGTCCTCGGGTCGGTCGTTCTCCGTAATCAGTTCCGTCACATAAAGCGTGACATTCCCCGAAACGCCCGCAATGTCTCCGCTTTGGTTGAGCAGAATCGGGGGATTCTTTGCGGTGCAGGTACAGCGCTCGGCCCGACAGGTCGGATCATTTTCCGACAGCGTGCAGTTGCCGCAGGTTTTGCAGGCATGAACGCAGTAACCGACGAGCTTTGCTACCGACTCTGTCCGCTCGGTTCCGCAGACCGTGCAGGTGTAGGTTTTCACACCGTCCCGCTCATAGTCGGGAGGAGTTGTAACCATGCCCGCATTCCACACATGGGCATCTTCCGCGCAGACCGTAACCGTCCCCGTGACGGTCACATTCGCGGGATAGCCCGTTCCGCCATCGCCCGGTTTTCCGCCCTTCCCGTCATATTTACCGTCCCCCTTGCCGCCGTCGGAGGAAGCGGAGTTGATAAGGAACCGTGTGCCGTAATCGGATGCCGACTTTGTTTCGATCACGGTTCCCGTGTCGGTATCGGAAGAAATCCATGTCTGAACCTTCAGTTTTTCCGTTGGATCGCGGACAACAAGCAACTCGGTGTTGTCGGGCACGCGCAGGCAGGAAACGGCAACTCCGTCATAATCCTGTTTGGCAAAGCCCTTGACGATACGGATGTTGTGCCACTGCTTCTCCGGCAGAGTCGGCGAAGCGCTCCAGACCGCGACAATGCGGTTGTTGCCCGTATCGTCCTCTATCGTTGCGGTGTAGGTCGCGTCGGCGGAAATGACCGTGTATTCCTCTCCGCCTGCGCCGTAGCGCACCCTGCACCAACCGATAAAATACGGATAAAGCGCAGCGTCCGTGCTCTCGGAGGTCAGCGTCAGGCTTGATCCGATGGGGAATCTGCCGCCGCTGAAAGCCTCGCCGTCCTTTTTCACCACACCGTTGCGCGCGCCTGCGTCGAAATACGCTTCCTTATTTTTATAGGTCATGGTATATTCGCCGTCGGCATTCGGCACAAAGCGGTAACTGCTCAACCGTTCCCCGCTTTTATCGACAAAGCAGTCTGTCTCCTTCCCTTCGGGAACCGTGCTTCCGTCCGCCCACAGGCGAATCTCCGTTCCGTACGGAACATCTCCCTCGGTAAAGGTTTCCTCGCTCCATTTCTCCCAGCCGACGGAGATCTGATAGTATCCGCCATTGACTTTGATGTGATAGGTAACATCCCTGAAAACGGCTCTCAGCTTTGTGACATCCGAAACGGAAGGGATCCAGGTTGCCGCATCGGTGCAGTATTCAAACCGTTTCGTATCGAAATTGTATTTTTCCCAATGGCTGAAGTATTTTCCCGCTTCGGCGTTACGCGGCGTCACCCTGCGCTCATCGTCAGCCGTCTCCGTCGAAATCATACCGTAATGTGGATCCCACCCTTTTGCCGCATAGGTTCCGTCGGTCACCTCATAGCCGAAACAGGTAATCCTGTCGCGATCGGGCTCGGGAAACGGAAATTCATCCAGCTCCTCGGTGAATTTCAGCTCCATCGAGTCCCCCGGTCCGACATACTGGAACACGCAGACATTGTTTTCGTCCACATAAAGGAGCGGTTTTCTTCCCGATCCGTAATCGTATTCATATTCGGTCAGCGGCGTTTTCCAGCCGGGACGCGTAACATTTTCCTTTGTGATCTTCAGCTTCGTGCGTTGGTAGTCGTCATTCCACAGCTTCTCAAAATAGCGGCTTCCGCTGTATTCCGAGGTCAGGTGAGAGGAAAGCCTGCCGTTGTTATAACCGGAAAGCATATGGGAGGAATTGATCATCGAAATGAATTCCTCCCGGTTGTCCGCATAACCGATGATGCCGTAATAAGCGGACTCGGGTGTGCCGTAGCGGGTCCCGGAGCGAATGTAAATCGGACTGTGCGCACCGTGATTCACCCACAGGAACTCGAATTGATACGCAACGGCTTCCGCCTTGATCGAAAAGTAGTAGGCGTTGTCGCTGATATAATGCTCCTCAACCCGCGCCGAGTTCAAGCCGGACCCTGCTCCGTAGGGGGACTTGCTCTCATAGGTAAAGTGCCGCACTTTCTTGGTGCTTTCCGGCAGAGCGGACAGAATATACGCCTTCGGCTCCTGCTCAAAGCCGCACACCGTACATTTCAGATGCCTCTTCCCGGGCGTTCTGCCCACGGCAGGCTCATCGATGATATAGTCGGAATCTTTCGGGTACAACGGATAAGTGTGACTGTTGCTCCTTTCAATCAGCTCATACCGTTTCTCTCCGCATTGTATACAGGTGTAGGTCTTTACGCCGTCTGTCAGATGCGAGGCTTCCGTGGTCACCACACCCGCATCCCAGTAATGGTAGTTCTCGTCCGTATACGGGCAATCCTGACAGCGCACGAGATGCTTTTCGCCGTTGATTCGCTCATAGGTATAGTCCGTGTGGTAGGCTCTCTCGGTCCTGTATTCCCGAAGCCCGGTTGCAGGGTCCGTGCGGGCATACAAAATGCTGTCCGTGCAGTAGGTCCCCCGGAAGAGGACCTCCCAGTCGCCGAAATTTCCCGTTAGATCCGAAAATACGGGGTAAAATGCCGCCAAACGGTCAACCAGCGTGCGGAACGACTTCTCCGGGATAATCGTTCCGTCGGAGCATTGCCAACACGCAAAGCTGTGACCCGCCCACTTGGTTTCGTCAAGCGAAATCTCCAGCACCGTTCCCGCAGCCGCTTGGACGCTGTCCCCGAGCGGGGTGGTTTCCCCTGCTTTTTTGATGATGCCGCCCCATGCAACAATGCGGTATTCTCCCGCAGATCCTTCAGCCGTCGGAGTTTTTCCTCCCGCGGCAGACGCCGACAGGATGCCGAACGGCATACAGCCGAGCAGCAGCATGACGACAAGGAGCAGGCTCAGCGTTCTGATTGTTTTTTTATTCATTACCGGGTTCCTTTCCGAATTCATGTTCAATGCTTTCGCATTGCTCCAATCCATCCATCAGCGCCAGAAGTGCGGGAAACACGCAACCGTCCCAATCCCGCATCTGCGGGAGGGATACCTGTCCTTCCAGCCGACCGAACGGCGTGTCCCACACGAAAAAGCCGTAACTGTTCAAAGGATCGTTGTCCTCCCGAACACACAGAATTACATGCAGACTTCTTTCCCCTTTGGTATGGGAGTATTTTCGGAATTTCGGGTCATCCCGACACCGTTCAAAGCAGTCCAGTCCGCTTTCAAAGCTGAACAGAAAGCGTTTTTTTCTGTCATCGATAAACAGAAAATTGCAGCCGTGAATATCCGTATCCGAAAAATAATCCGCATCGGGAATCATCGGTATATAAAAACCGTCAAACAGTTTCTTCTCTTTTACGGGCATTTGCATCCCTCCTTTCACCGCGCACATTCCGAAAAGCCGTGGCATTACAAGGATGTCGGAAATGCGGCGCCCTCATCTGCCGGGACCGCATTTTCCCTGCCCATTCCCGCCCCGTTGTACAAGGGCGGGAATGCCGAATGATCCAACCGTGTTGTTTTGCCTTAAGCTACCGTCGTGGCAGTGACAGTCAGCTGACATTGAGCTCCGATCGTCCCATATCTTCCGCCGACGGAAGTGCAGGTCACAACCATTCTGTAATCCGAAATCGCGGTTCCCTGCGGGAGGACAATGCTGTAAGTGGAATCCAAGATGATATTGTTTCCTGCGCTGTCATACACCGCCAGGATGAAATTTGCCGAATTGGAAAGGGAGAAGGTATACCGGACTGCATTTCCGGACGGTGCGCCGAGCCCGATGATATATTCACTCGCTGTGCCTTTGGTGTAAAACAGTTTTTCGGAGATTGCCTTACCGGTCGCTTCGTCAAAAATCAGTCTGACAGGCGGATTTTTGGTAACCGTCATCTCGCAATACCCGTTGTCGCTTGCCACCACAATCACCTGCAGCTTCGTTGCATCGGCGCGGAGTGCAACCACGCCGTCCGCATCGGGGGTCAAAACACTGCCGCCGTCGTAAACGCGGAAAGTAAAGCCTGCGGCGGAAAGCCCGATCTTGTAGCGGACCGTGCCGCTTCCGGTGGAAGGCGAAACGGCAATGTCAAAAATTCTCTGTTCCGTTTTCAGATAGTGCTTTCTGCCGGAAGTGCAGCTGTCTCCCGTTCCGTCCAGATCGTCGCTGACATCATATCCGCAGAGGCAGTGCCCGCTGCTCAGCACGGAGGTCTTTGTGTGACTGTGCACATCCGTAACCGTTCCCTCTGCGATGGTTTTTCCGCTTTCAATCACGATGAAATTGCGTCCGACGAATCCGACCTCCTGTATTCCGAAATCAAGCGCAACACCTTCCAGCGTTTCTCCCGGGGCTAGCATCTCCATGCCGTTCGGCAGCGTAATTCTACAGACAACCTCCTTGCCGGTATCCGTAAACCGCAGGGTAAGCGGATAGCCCGAAAGCGCCGGTGTGTGTCTGCCACCTTCCTCTTTCGTTCTGAACCGGATGGTCACAACAAACCGGTCATAAGCCTCCATGGAATCCGGCTTTGCCAGCATAAAGCCCCGCTTCAGTTCCTCTTTGGTCGCGCCGGTGATTTTCATCATAACCGTATCGCCGACGGTTGCTTTGTCCAATATCTTACGATGTGCCTCGATCTTCGTTACGGTGATGGTTTTGCCGAGTTCCTGGATATAGATTTCATCGCCCGGGTACAGCGTTCCGCGTGCAATGACGGTTTCGATCAGAACACTGCCGTCGCTCATGCTAAAGATATCCCGAATGCCGCAATAGAAATCCGCAGTGTCCAGAACGAGGAATTCAACGGTTTCAAGGCTGCCCGCGTCAACCGTAAAGTTTTCTTCGTCCGTAAACAGCTCCCCTACGGGGATGGTGTGTCTGCCCGCGACCCGATACGCTTCGGGAACGCAGACCGTAACCCAATCGGTCCAGCTGTTCACCTTTGAGGACACATCCTCGCACATCAGCCCGAAGGATCCGCCCGAAAGGCTGCCGCCCAACTCAATCTCGAATTTGGAAGCGGTCAGCTTAATCCCGTATGGAGCGATACGGAACGATGATTTGAACGAGCACTCTGCCCACTCGGGCGTTCCGGTCAACACAACCGAATATTCATAAGATCCCGCTTCGATCGGGGCTTCGACGGACCAATTCTCGGCACCCGCAAGACGGTATTCGATCTTCATGCCGCCCTCTTTGTTGGTTACGGTGATGTATTTCTCAATCGACTTACGCGTGCCGTCAAATACAAATCCGTCAAACGAATCGTCAATTGTAATCGTTCTTGCCTTGGGCGGGAGCATCGAACCTTCAACAGCCCGTTCCTCATGATAACCGCAGACTGCGCAATCGCGTTGCTCTATGCGGTTCTGCCCGTAATTTGCCTCGGTTTTCACCGTCCACTCTCCGCTGTGTGCGGCAAAATCCTTGGTCAGTTTGGGATCATGCCCCGCGCAGGTGCTTTCGTGCCAGTGTCCGGTTTCGTCCTTCATCCACTGACTTTCGTTATAGGAATGAAGTGCGGTTCCGGCTATGGTTTGGGTCTCCTCATAGCCGCAGACCGTACAGCTGCGCTGTTCCACCCGATCGGCGTGAACGGCAGCAGGAGTCTTTTCGGTCCACTTGGAAAAAGTATGTGCGGCAAGCGCATCCTTTTCGGTTGTGTGCTCACAGCTTGCGGCGCGCCAGTGGTTCGTTTGGTCCTTTTCCCAGACCTCGGTGTTGAATTTGTGCGTATGCGGAAGCGTGTCAACCGCTTCGGTTTTACGGTATCCGCAGATTTTGCAGGTAAAGGTCTTTACGCCTTTTTCGGTTTCGGTAGGTTGGGTCGTAATTTCGCCGTCGTCAAACGCGTGGTCCTCTTTCTCTGAGGTGTCGGTATGCTTTTTAGCCGTGCATTCGTGCCAATGGCTCGATTCGTCAGCCTTCCATTCCTCGGAAAAAGTGTGCTTTTTTCCGCACGCCGCAAGCGCCGAAAGAAGCAACAGAATGGTCAGAACGCCTGCAAATACGGTAAAGAGTCTTTTTCGTTTCATGATTTTTCTCCTTTTTGTTTCTGTTTGTGGGGAAATATTTCCAATCGCAAGCCGAAGCCGCGATTTCGGACCGATGCAGGAAACAGATGCCGCGGAACTCGGGATGAGCGGAGTGTTCAAGCCGTTGCAACTTTGCAACTTCCGTGTTTTTGCTGCGCCGTCACGCGAACGCCGGGCTCCCGATGACGAAGGTTCTCCTCCGATTTCGAGGCAGCCCGCCGAGCCTGCTCCGTTTTTTGCGGCGGCAGTCTCGCGCGTTCTCCGTTTCCCTCCCGAATTTCGTTTTTTGTTTGTTCATGTCCTTCAGCCCTCCTTTTTTCTTTTCGGAAATAAATTTTCTGTTTCTCTCCGCTTTCCGCTTGATTTCCTTTCGGCTTTGTGATATAATGAAGGCGAACCCCGGGTATCACAGCAACCGATCGGTTTCGGGGGAGACATCAGGTCCTCCCTTCCGACCCCTGCGAAACCTGCTTACACCTTCATTATAACAGATTTTTCAAAGCTGTCCCCACCCTTTTCCCTCAAACGGGTGGGAAAACCAAAAATTTTTTCGGCTCCCTCCCACCCCTTTCCCCCAAAAAGGGTGGGAAAATCGAAGAAAAGCCGAAAAAACCGCCAAAGGAGGCTCCCGACATGAAAAAGGCGCTCGCTTTCCTGCTTGCTTTCCTGCTGATTCCGTTTTGCTTCTTCGGATGCGGCAAGCAATCCCTGCTTTCCGCCGATAATCCCGTTGTTCTGACCATGTGGCATACCTACGGCGAGCAGTCCGACTCCCCCATGAACCGTCTGATCGATACCTTCAACTCCACCGTCGGGAGAGAGCGCGGAATCGTGATCAAAACCACGCTGATGACCGTTGCCGCCAAAATCAGCGACCGACTTGCGGAGGCGCAGAACGGCACGGCAGGCGCAGTCCCGCTCCCCGATCTCTTCTTCTGTCACAACAATGACGCGGCGGCGTTCGGCGCCGACAGCCTGCTGGACTGGAATACCCTTTTCTCGGAAAAAGAGCTTTCCGCCTTTGTCCCCGACTTTCTTGCCGACGGAATGGTAGACGGTCATCTCTCCGTGCTTCCCACTTCCAAATCCACGCATGTCCTCTACCTCAGCGGAAACGAGTTCGACCGCTTTTCCGCGGCAACCGGCGTGACCTATGAAAGTCTTGCCACTTGGGACGGCTTCTTTGCGGCGGCTGAAAAATACTACATCTATTCCGGCGGCAAACCCTTCTGCGCATTTGATTACCTCCTCCGTGCGGTGGAGCTTTACGCAGTGTCCGGCGGCGCGGACCCGGACGCCTTCTATCGGGACAGCCGGTATAACTTCTCGAACGAAGCACTGAAAGCAGCTTACCTGCGCTTTGCCGAGGCGATTGCAAAGGGACATATCGTGGTTGCCGATCTTTATTCCAACACGCAGGTCATGACGGGCGAAACGCCCGCAGGCATGGGCTCCTCGGCGGGAATTCTCTACTACAACGATACCGTTACCTATCCCGACAACACCTCCGAGCCGATGCGTCTGAAAGTTTGTCCCATGCCCTATACCGACGGCGCGAAAAAGGTTGACACGCAGGCGGGCGTCGGTCTGTGCGCCGTGAAAACAGACGACAGAAAAGCCGAGGCGGCGTCGGTCTTTGCCCATTGGCTTACCGAAGGCGAGCGCAATCTCGATTTCGTCTCCGAGACGGGGTATATGCCCGTCACTGCGGGCGCATATGCGCGGTTCACCGACCACACCTTCCGCGATGACGGCTACCGCAACCTCTATGCCGCGCTGAACACCGTCAAGAGCGATTACACCCTCCTGCGCGAGCCGTCCTTCCCGGGCTACTACGGCAGGGTTAACGGTTTGTATGCCGAGATCCGCAAGGTCCAGTCCTCCCTTCCCGCGCGGATAAAGAACGGAGAAAGTGCCGCCGCGCTCGCCGCAGAGCTGTGGGAGCTGTTTCTCGCCGCCATGTAAAGGAGGCACACCTTGAGCAGATTATCTGTCCGCCTGCCGCGAAACAGTATGCGGACCAAGCTGGTTCTCTATATGCTGGTCCCCGTGCTCCTGCTGCTTGCTCTGCTTGCCGTCTGCCTCTCGCTGTTCGGTCGCTTCAAAACCCCGAGAGACACCCTTGCCGAGCGGCTCGATACGCAGGCGATGAGTTTTGAAAAAGAACTTCTTTCTCACAGGAACAACCTTGTCACCGTCGGCTCCTACCTGTCCGAGGAAGCCGCTTCGCTGATTGAGAATTACCTCTCGGATGCGGGCATCACGCTTGACGGGCTTTCCGACAGCACACATCTTGCCGCCCTGCAAGAGCGTATGGTCGAGCCGCTCCGTCAATACCTGTTGCAGGCGGACTGCTCCGGCGCGTTCATCCTGCTCAACGCCACGGCAGGCTCGGATGAAAGCTCCCCCTCCCGCAGCGGTCTGTACCTTCAGGTAAACGGCTACGAAACCGACCGCCGCGAAATGATCCTGTATCGCGGCATTTCCTCCGTCGGCAAAGCGCACGGCATCATGCCGCACCGAAAATGGCGGCTGGAAACGCGGACCGATATCATTTCCGAGTTTGGCAGAAGCAGGATCGTCCCCGCTCTGCCGCTTGCGTATTCCTACCGCTTCAGCGATGTGTTTACCCTGCCCGGAATGTCCGAAAAAGCAACGCTTCTCATGCTCCCCGTGCGGAACGGCAACGGTGAAACGCTCGGTGTTTGCGGCTTTGAAGTGTCCGAAAGCTGTTTTGCGAGACTGCACAGCCAATCCACCAAGCTCCCGCGCTTTACGGGACTCCTGACGCACGGAGACGGAAACGGCAACAGCGTCTCCTCCTTCCTCTCCTGCGGATCGGATGACGGCTATTACTATGCGCCGAACGGCAGTCTCGTTCTCTCGGATTTTGCAAACGGAATGATCTGCCTGACCGACGACAGCAACACCTACCTCGGTATGAAACGCACCTACACCGACCCCCGCACCGACGAAAGCTTTACAACTTTTGTCATGACCAACAAAAGCGACTATAACCGTGAAGCAACCGATACCGTTATCAAAAATCTGTTGCTGATTGCTCTGCTTACGGCACTTTCCGTTGCTTTCTGCATTTTCTTCAGCCGAAGTTACCTCTCCCCTGTTCTGAAATCCCTCGAACAGCTGAAAAAGGACGAACGGCTTGCCCACCGCGGCGCGCCGACCGAAATCGACGACCTCTTTGCTTTTCTCGCCGAAAAGGACCGCAACAGGCAATCGGTTATTGACGGTCTGAAGCGGGAAATGGCGGAGACCGACAGCGAACTGTTAAAACTGCAAACCGAACAGACCAAGCTGCGCGAAGAATACGAGCGTGCCAAAACACAGATCTCCCGCCTGACCGTTTCCGCCATGCAGGAAGTCGACCCCGAGGACTACGCCCACTTTGCGACAAACCTTTGCCGCCTGACGCCGAAGGAACGCGAAATCTTCGACCTCTACCTTGCGGGAAAGAACGGCAAAGACATCCGGAATCTGCTCGGAATCAGCGAGAACACGCTGAAATACCACAACAAACACATTTATCAGACGCTCAACATCACCTCCCGCAAGGAGCTTCTGCGCTATGCCGCGCTGATGCAGGAGAAAAAAAGCAATCCGACGGTCTGATGGGAATTCCTTCCTTATTTATAGTGATTTCGAAAACAGCCTGCGTTCCGCATATGCGACGCAGGCTTTGTTTTGTTTTTTGTCCCGGTCATTTCACGCCGTTTTACGAAAAAAATTTGAGACCCGCGGTTCCGCTTTTCGGATTGTAAAAAAGTGAGAAATCGTAAGAAAAAGCGCTGTTTTTTTCGTCTAATCGTCTCTGATTGCTTTTCGTCAAATCTTTTTGACTTTCTTTGACTTTGACTTTCTTTGACTTTTGGTGTATACTATTCGCGTAAGAAAAAGAAAGCAGAAAGGATGATGGTACGGGATGTTGGCAGACTCCATTGCAAAGATGATTGAGGAGATGCTGGACGAGGGCCACGGAATTCTGGAATTGCAACGGAACGAAATGGCATCCAAACTCGGTTGCGTCCCCAGTCAGATCAGTTATGTCATTTCCTCCCGCTTTACCCCCGAGCGCGGCTATGTGATCGAATCACGGCGCGGCGGCGGCGGTTGCATCCGCATCACGCGGAAGCAGATGGGCAGGAACGAATATCTGATGCACTTCTTCTGTGCCATCGGCGACAGTATCGATGAAAGCGAAGCGGTCGCCTACCTCAAGAACCTGCTTGGCACGGGGTTGTTGCAGGAACGCGAATACCGCATAGCCTGCGCGGCGGTCTCGGGTGCGGCTCTGGCAGGGTTGCCCCCGGCAGAACGAAACTCCGCACGGGCGCAGATCTTCAAACAGATGATTCTTTCTTTGATGACCGTTTAGAGAGGGTCAAAAAAACTTACAAAAATTGGAAGTCGGTCCCAAAATACGACAAATATTTCCCGACCGACCGTGTATAATAAATGTATTCGACAAGTGCCGGAGTCTCCGGCAGGAAAGGATGAGTAACATGCTTTGCGAAAAATGTAAAAAGAGAAACGCTACCGTTTTCTATAATGAAAATATCAACGGAAAAACACGCTCCTACTCGCTGTGTGCCGAATGTGCCGCAAAAATGCGGGAAAAGGGAGAATTACAGGATGTGACCTCGATGATCGGCAGTTTCGCAGACCCCTTCTCCGAGCTTCACGATCAGTTCTTCTCGGGCTTTTTCGGAATGCCCGCGTTGCACAGCGCAGCACCCGAGAAGAAATGTCCCGTTTGCGGGTCGACCTACTCCGACATTGCCGAATCGGGCAAAGTCGGATGCCCTGCCTGTTATGAGACTTTCGGGGACGAGCTTTCCCACCTGATTCAGTCGGTTCACGGAACGACCACCCACACGGGCAATGTCCCCTCCCGTCACCGCGCGAAAAAGGAACGGGACGAGAAAAGAAAAACGCTCCGTCGCGAGTTGGACGAGGCGATCAAAGCGGAAGAATATGAGCGCGCCGCCAAACTGCGGGACGAAATCCGCGCGCTTGAACATCAGAATGAAAAGGAGGGAAACTGATCATGGCATGGTATAATACAATCGGTAAAAATGCGGACACCGTTATCAGCAGTCGCGTGCGTCTGGCAAGAAACCTTGTCGGTTACCCGTTCGCTTCCAAACTGGACGCGGCGGGCGCAAACGAGATCATTGAAAAGGTCAGCGCACCGCTTGAGGCGGCGGGCTTCCGCAAAATCAACTTCTCGGATATCTCCCCCATAATGGCAACCTCCTATGTGGAGCGCCACTATGTCAGTCCCGAATTCGCACAAAAGGAAACGCCGCACGCCCTGCTCCTGCAGGAGAACGGCGGAATGGCGGTGATGGTCTGCGAGGAAGATCACCTGCGGATTCAAAGCATTCTGCCGGGGCTTGCGCTCGACGAAGCCTACAGGAACGCCTCCCGCATCGAAAAGCGGCTCGACGAAGAGTTTGACTTCGCCTACAGCGAAAAGCTCGGATACCTCACCCACTGCCCCACCAACCTCGGCACGGGCATGCGTGCTTCGGTGATGATGTTCCTGCCCGCCCTGACGCGGCGCGGCTACATGGATTCTTTGGCGGCGCAACTCTCCAAGATCGGACTGACCGTGCGCGGGCTGTTCGGCGAAGGTTCGGGCGCGGCGGGCTGTATGTACCAGATCTCCAACCAGATCACGCTCGGCATCACCGAAGAGGACACACTCGAAAAGCTCTCCGATGCGGTGGCGCAGATCAGCGAAAGCGAGCACAAAGCGCGTAAGGCAATCACCGGAGAGGAACTGGATCGCCTGACCGACCTGATTCTGCGCGCCGAGGGAACGCTCCGTTATGCGCACCGGATGTCATCCTCCGAATTCATCCGTCTGTTTGCGGATGTGCGGTTCGGCATCGCGCTCGGCATCGTCAAGGATATTACTTACGAACAGCTCGGCACGCTCCTTGTGGAGGTCATGCCCGCCACGCTGACCCTTTCGGCGGAAACAACGCCGAAAACCGACGCGGCGCGCGACCGTCTGCGTGCGCAGAAAATTCAGTCGCTTCTCGCGGGCAACCCTGCGGGCGGTGACAAACCCGAATAAACAATTCCCTATTCCCGAACGAAAGGAATGATTCTATATGGCAAATCGTTTCACAAGAAAAGCACAACAGGTTCTTCAGATTGCGATGCAGGCTGCATCCGATCTGGGGCACACCTACATTGGTTCCGAGCATCTGCTTCTCGCTCTGATGAGCGAGGACTCGGGTGTTGCGGCACACTGTCTTGCGGAGCGCGGCGCTTCGGCGGAGCGCATCCGTGACGCAATCGTGGAGCGCTCGGGCGAAGGATCCCCGACGGATGTTTCCGCCGCCGACCTCACCCCGCGCACCAAGCACATCATTGAAAATTCGCTGTCCGAATCCGACCGCTACGGACAGAACTATATCGGCACCGAGCATCTGCTCCTGTCGCTTCTGGAAGAGCGCGACTGCGTTGCGGTTGCGATTCTGGAGGAAACGGGCGTCTCGGTGAACGACCTGCGGCAGGATCTGATTACCTTCCTGACCACGGGCGGAAGCGGCGACAGCGTTGGCGGTCGCAGACCCGGCTTCGGCGGCGCTTCGGCAACCGACGGCGCATCGGGCGGCGGCAAGGGCATGGAGTCCTGCCCCACGCTGAAGAACTTCGGCAGAAATCTGACCGAACTTGCAAAGTCCGGCAAGATGGATCCGATTATCGGGCGTGAGAACGAAACCGAACGGGTGATTCAGATTCTTTCCCGTCGGACCAAGAACAACCCGTGTCTGATCGGCGAGCCCGGCGTTGGCAAAACCGCCGTGGTGGAAGGTCTGGCACAGCGGATTGTGGCGGGCAAAGTGCCCGAAAACCTGCGCGACAAGGTGATTGTCTCGCTTGACCTCGCGGCAATGCTTGCGGGCGCAAAATACCGCGGCGAATTCGAGGAACGCTTCAAGAGCGTGATGGACGAGGTTCGCAAGAACCCGAACATCATCCTCTTCATTGATGAAATCCACACCATCATCGGTGCGGGTGCAGCCGAGGGCGCAATTGACGCGGCGAACATCATCAAGCCGGCTCTGGCGCGCGGCGAGATGCAGGTCATCGGCGCGACAACGATTGCCGAGTACCGCAAGCACATTGAAAAGGACGCGGCGCTGGAGCGTCGGTTCCAGTCCGTGATGGTCGGCGAGCCGACCAAAGAGGAAGCGCTCGCCATCCTGCGCGGCTTGCGCGACAAGTACGAAGCGCACCACAAGC
>CAKSUH010000008.1 GCA_934500855.1 uncultured Eubacteriales bacterium | reverse complement strand
CCCGCCGCCTTGGTATTTTCGGTGATCCGTCAGGTCGTCGGCGAAATCCACGAAGTCCGAAAAGGTCATACGCACATCGTCGGGCGAGCGGTAAAGGCGGTGCTTGGCAAACAAGAGCTCCGCGTTCTTTTCGGAAAGTTCCAGTTTCTGTACGGCTTTTTGCGTGTCGTACAGCTCGCGGACGGTGTTCGTGTACGCCGTATAGGAGGACAGAACCGTCTCTCCGTCTTTTTTGCGGTAGGTGGCAAGAATGTCGGCAAGCGCCTGCTCGTTTTTGCAACCGTTTCCGGAATTCGGGTAGATCATCGGTACAGGTATCCTTTGCGCTGGGCGCCTGCGTGGATGTCATCACGGAGTATTACCGCGGCGCGTTCCCGGTTTCCTTCGATACGGTGACGGAAGTGATCCTTGACGCGGTGAACAGGCTGTGTGCCGGAAGACCTTCCGGAAAAGTGTGACGGGGGATTTTTCTCCGTGTTCCGGATTTTTCGCTTTTCTCTTGACCTGCCGCTCTGTTTGTGATATACTTGCCCTGTTCGCTCGGAGGGCGGGTTGTTCGGAAAAACAACAGCCGGATAAGGCGCAGACTGAAATGTCTGTTCCTTGTCCGGCTTTTTTGTCAGAACAGGAGGAAAGATCGATGGATCTGTTGAAGGAAAAGATCGGAAACTCTATTTCAGGTACCTGGCGGCTGCATTCGGCAGCGCACTGATCTTCGTGTATATACGGTGTTGTCGATATGGCGATGGTGAGACAGTATCAGGGTCCCGAGGGGACCGCCGCGCTGGAAGTGGTGGCACCGGTATTTCACCGTTGCCGTGATTGGTTCGGCTGCACTGGCGGTTCTTTCCTGAGTCGGAATTCTGCTTTTTCAGTCTTCGATCCTCCGGTTCTTCGGCGCGGACGAATCGCTTACAGTGCTGGCAGAAACCTATATGCGCCCATCCGGTATGTGTTCCCGCTGTTTCTTTTCAATCAGATGCTTGCGGCGTTTCTCCGCAATGACAACGATCCGGGGCTTGCAACGTTCGGCGTGCTGGCAGGCGGCATTTTCAATATGTTCGGAGATTATTTCTTTGTCTTCGCCTGCGACATGGGGATCTTCGGCACGGGACTTGCCACCGCGATCGGTGCGGGTATCTCTTTTCTGGTGATGCTTACACATTTTGTGAAGCGGAAAAATACGTTGCGTCCGGTCAGGCCGGAGCACTTCCTCTCAAAGCTCTGCGAAATCTCCGTGACGGGCTTTTCTACCTTCTTCATTGACGTGGCAATGGGGATACTCACGGTACTCTTCAACCGTCAGATCATGAAATATCTCGATGCAAACGCTTTGGCAATCTACGGTCCCATCATCAATATCAGTACCTATGTGCAGTGCTGTGCGTACAGCGTGGGACAGGCGTCACTGCCGATCGTCTCCGCCAATTTCGGCGCGGGCAGGGGAATACGGATCCGGAAAACACTCCGGCCGGCACTGTGGACCACGGTGTTTTTCGGGGTATTCTGGACGGCGCTCAGTATGATTTGCCCGAACCTGTATATCCGGATCTTCATGAATCCAACGCCGGAGATACCGGACGCGGCACCCGCAATTGTCCGCAGTTACGCGCTGTCGTTTCTTCTGCTGCCGTTCAATATTTTTTTCACCTACTATTTTCAGTCGATCATGGAACCGGGAGCGGCATTTGTCGTGTCGGTGGCACGAGGGCTTGTCATCAGCGGCATTCTGATTTTGATACTTCCCGCCCTCGGCGGGGCGTCGTCCTTGTGCTTTGCCATGCCGGTCACGAAACTGCTGGTCATGGTTTATGCCGGAATCATGATCGGGAAATATACAAAAGCTCAGCCGGATCCGCCCCGTGCCGCGGGTTAACCCATGGTGACCGGTGGATCCCGGGTGAAGCCTGACAGAAAAATCACAGCCGCACGGTTCGTGGGGCTGCGAAGCCATGTCGCCCGGTACAGGCGGGTACAGCCCAACACAGCCCCTGCATGAGCAAGGGCTGTTTTTTTGTAAACGGACGGTAAAAAGAGATTGCCGGGGGACTTACAGGCACCGGATCCGACAAACCTTTCATCACCGTGAAGCCGTTTAAAAATCGTTGATATGTTCTCTGATAAATGCCACCAGATAGGTTTCAAGCGGTTCCAGATTGCCGAATGCGTTATCATATTCATCAAAAGGGTATCTCTGATACTGGTTCACATAGTCTTCCACCGTCGAAATATCGAAGGAAGACAGGTCGTTCGGGTCAATGTTGTTTTCTGACAGAAAGCCGTCATAGAGCTTTTGATGATCTGTGGCACCGATCTTCTCCATATACCGGCTGACAACAGGCGCAAACACCCGGCTTGAGTTCGTCAAAAACTGACAGAGTCCGCCGTTGTTCACCTCTGCATCAAGCCAATAAACGGAGTAGAACAACCTTTGAGCGGGATTCAGGGAGTTGACCCCGTCACTCCATCTCTCAAAGCCGTTCACTTTTTGTTCGGTCCGCTCAACTACCGCCTCGAAAAGATCGTCGTCAAAGAGAGCCGACAGTTCTTCCGCGGTCATTTTCGTGTAATCCGCCGTATCGAAAAGCTCCATACTTTTCTCCTTTTTCTTTTTTCGGGAGGCAGTCCTCCGGAAGTAATTTACATTTTGCGGAACAGAGATGCATTGGCCCGATGGGAGTATTGATGACGGTTCACAAAGCCCGGAGCCGCCGAAAAAATATCCCCGAAAATTATTATGATATCACGGGTAATTTTATTGTTTTGTCTGTTTCTCATGCCGCAGAAGCGTATCTATTACATCGTAGATACGGTTACGTCCTTCTTTGTCGAGTCTGTTAATCGATTCTGCTCTTGCCGATGTATCGATGCACAGTTGAGCCTGCAGGACATCCGCTAACAGCAGATCGGCGGAAACCTCCAGGGTATTTGCAATGCGAATGAATGTTTCGAGTTTTGGTACTTTTTCGCCACGTTCAATCATGCCGGTGTAGGCGACGCTGAGTCCGATTTTCTCTGCAAAAACCTCTTGGTTCCAGCCCTTCTTTTCTCTGCAGGTGCGGATTCTCTTGCCGATGCTTGCTCCATTCATGGTCTCACCACCTTTTAGTTATGATACTTTCCCTTTTAGTGTAGTACAGATTCACGGATAAATACAGTAAATATAGGGATGACAAACATAACTAATAGTTGCAATCCAAAAAAGAAGGTGTTATAATTATGTCGCAATCGTTTGTTGTGGAGGTGATACGAGTGGTTGTTGTATTTACGGGATACCGCCCTGAAAAGATGCCATTCAGTGAGAGCAACAGAGATAAACAATACCTCGCTTTTCGGTCTGTTCTTTCACGTGTCATTTCAAGGTTAACAGAGTCAGGTGGTACGTATTTTATTTCGGGTGTTGCCCGTGGCTTTGATACATGGGCCGCAGAGGAGATTCTCGAGTTACGGAAAGAGCACAGGAATATTCAACTTGAGTGCGCAATTCCGTTTCCGGGGCAAGCTGATTCTTGGGGAAAGGCAGATCAGAAACGGCGATATAGGATTCTTGCCGCAACAGATGTATCGGTAATTACTTCGGAACACTACAACAGGGGATGTTTCTTTACCCGCAATAGATATATGGTCGACAAAGCGGACATTGTGGTTTGTGCCTTCAACGGAAAGAGTGGAGGTACTGCGTACACAGTCGATTATGCTTTGAAGCAGAATAAAATCGTGATTCAAATCGATCCGGAAACAAATAATGTTTCAATGCTCAGTAAAGGTAATTTGGAGTTCGTGTGATTGCTTTTTCTCAAACTCTATGGTCGCGAAAAAACGAGGGAGCGCGAGAAAAAACGAAATCGTGAGGTTTCGGGGGAATTATGATATTTTTTTTGCTTCACCATATGGTTGCGGGGGTGGGACTTTTCATTGCCCTGTCGAAAACATAGTCGCCCCGTGTCACAAGCCGGGGCTTGCTCGCGGGGCTTCTTGTTTTCTCCCTTGTCGCACTCCCTTTTTCCGCCACCAGCGGCGGTCGTGCTCCAAGCCCACGGCCTCCGGTAACCCGGAGGCGTGCGAGGTTCAGGATCTCATACTCAGAACCAAAAGAAAAGCACCCGTAAAGGCGCACCTGCGATAAAGCAGGTAGCCCATGGGCGGTGCTTGGGGAGACGGTATGGCAGATTGATTCTGCCGTGCCGTTTTTCTGTTTTCGTTTGCTTTGTTTGTACTTTTGCGCATTTTTGCGCAACTTGCTATCGTTACGATATTTTTGTTCCTGCCGACACGGATTTCAGAGTGTCGGCGTTTTTATGCTTTTGCGGTATTCGTTACCCATTTACCCGGATGTTTGTATCGGCGGCGTCTCCCGCGTAAACTCTTGTTCTGTTTCTGCCGGATTTCAGGTGTTCCTGAAACAGTCGTTCCATTTCCTCCGGATCGGAGGGATAGATGATGCCGACACCGGAATAGTAGATGTCGATGTCCTGATGCCGCACGCCGTCGATCTTCCTCGCTTCATGTACCACGATCTTTGAAACAAAGCGGTGGACAAGCTCGGGTGTCAGCACGTTCGGCTCCGTGACCGACTTCACCATGCGGATGAACTTTCCGATCCCTTCGGTCTGTTCCTCGGATGCCGCGAGCTCGGCTTTCATAGCTTCGACATCGGTTTTCTTTTCCGACTGTTCGGCTTCATATCCGGCAGAGAGCGTTCGGAATCGCTCGTCGGATATTTTGCCGGAAACATTGTCCTCGTATAGTCTGCGAAACAGCAGATCAAGCTCGGCGATCCGTTTCTCCGCCTTTTCCAGCTCGCGCTTCTTCCGTGCCTGTTCTTTTTTCTGTTCCTCCAGCGAGCGGTTTTGCAGTTCTTCGGCAAAGCGATTTTCAAATGTTCTTACATACCAGAACACGCGGCGCATGCTTTCAAGCACCGCTTTCTGTATATAAATATCACGGATGAAATGAGCGGTACATTTGCCCTTGGTTTTTCGTGCGGACGAACAGGTGAACCAATTCTGCTCCGGTCTGAAGTTTTTCGCCGTACAGAAATAGAGTTTCTCACCGCAGTCGGCACAGAACACCATGCCGGAAAACAGGCTTTGCTTCCCCTCACGGGTCGGTCTGCGCTTGTTTTTACGGAGCTCCTGAACCTGCTCAAATGTGGCACGGTCAATGATGGCGGGATGGGTGTCGGGGAAGACTTTCCAATCTTCTTTCGGGCGGTCGATTTTCCTTTTGTTTTTGAAGGACTTTGTGGTAGAACGAAAATTGACGGTGTCGCCCGTGTATTCCTGCCGCTCCAGCATATCGGCAACAGCGGTCTGCACCCACCTGCCTGGAACAGTCGGCTGCGACGGGAAGCGATACCCCAAGGCATTGAAATGCTCGGCAGGGGTCGGTATCCCTTCGGCTGTCAGTCTGTCGGCGATCTGCGTCGGCCCGAAGCCCTGCATACAGAGATCGAATACCTTTCTTACTACCTCTGCTGCTTCCTCATCGACGATCCATTTCGTTTTGTCCTCCGGATTTTTCAAATAACCGTATGGCGGAGTGGTCGATAATGGAACGCCGGATTCGCCCTTGCTGCGGAATACTGCCCGAACCTTTTGTGAGGTGTTTTTGGCGTGCATTTCGTTGAACCAGTCCTGCACTGGCAGAAAGTCGCTCAGCCCTTTTGCGGAATCGATGTTGTCCATAATGGCGATATATCGCACGCCCATACGGTCAAATTCTTCTTCCAACAGTTGCCCGACGACCAGCCGGTTTCTGCCGAGCCTTGAATGATCTTTTACGATCAGTATGCCGATTTTACCCGCCTCGGCAAGCTCCATGAACTCCATAAAAGCGGGACGGGCAAAATTTGTGCCGGACCATCCGTCATCTACAAAAAATCTTGTGTTTTGAAATCCGTTTTCTTTTGCGTAACGCGCAAGTATATTTTTCTGATTGGTAATGGAATTGCTCTCGCCCTCCGATTCGTCGTCTCTGGAGAGACGGCAATAGAGCGCGGTGATCTTCGTATCCGACATCGGTGTATTTTTCATTTTCATTGACTCCTTTCGTTCCGATCGGTTTGTCGGATGCGGCGAATTATAGATTTACTTATGATTGTATATTTGCCACGCGCTTGACGGTGTCCGCTACTGTTTCTTCGGTTTTCCCCTCAAAGCAGGAACGGACATGAAGCACGGTCGTGCCGAAATTCATATCGAAATCCATTCTGTTAAAACGATCCATGCGACGAAAGTATGCGATGCGCTCGTCGCGCGACAGCTTCATCAGCGCCTCGGTCTCCTCATCTACCGCGCAAAGCAGTTTTTCCATTTCCGGAGATCCGTCAAGCAGCCATATTTCCCCGCGACGGTCAAGCCACACGCGATAGTGCATCTTCATACGCAGGCGAGTCAACCATCCGGCGTTCCGATACTCCGGCGTTTCTTCAAAGTGGTCGATGGCGTAGCGTTCAAACTCAGCCTGCTTTCGTTTTTTCGCTTCCCGTTCGTCGCGTATGACCTTCCATTCCTCATCGGTAATGCCCTTGGGTTTGGAATCTGTCAATCGTCGTATGAACTGACGAAAGCGTTCCTTCACTTGCATATAACCTCCTCCTTGTTTTTTATTTGACGGCCTTTTGTATAAAGGCGATGCTTGCTAAAACGGCTTCACAGTGATTTGATGACCTTGATCGCCACGCCCTGAATGGTCACATTGTGTTCCAGCCGATCAGGGTAGTCCGGATTCTCGGCGTGCAACAGATAAGCCTGCTTGTCAGGCAGATAGGTGACGGTTTTGAGTAAGGTTTCCCGTCCGTCCACAAGTACGACGGCATAGTCGCCGTCCCTGCAGGTGTTCTGCTCACGAACGATCACAAGGTCGCCGTCATCCACGCCGATGCCCGTCATAGAGTCACCCTTTGCGGTGAGAATGAAGAATGTTCCGTCACCGACAAGCGATTTAGGTAGCGGCAGCACCTCTGCGGGTTCCACATTTACTTCGATCGGCAGCCCACACGACACGGTACTGTCATATCGGGCAACAGGCGTGATGTCGGTCATGACACGGGAAAGGTCGGTTTCAATGCTCCGCCTGCCGTTGTATTCGATCTCGCCGTGCGCTTTCATATCAGTGAGATAGCGTTGCACTGCGGTCTTGGATATCCCCGTACCCGCGGCAATGTCGCGCACGGTCGGGGACTTATGATGGTCAAGATAATATTCATCGATGAACGCCCGAATTTTCGTAAAACGTTCTGCGTCCAATGCTTTCATAGACACCTCTTTCTATATAGCGGTACAATAGTACCGCATATTATTATAGCATCACTCGCATAACTTGTCAAGAGGAATTGGAGAAAATTTTTGGATTCGATAATGTGTAAGTAAGTCAATGAGAAAATTCAATCAGCATCTCGTCCGAGGGGTATTAGGGGAGACATCCCCTCACAAGCGAATGTACCGAAAAACCGGTGGGAGGCATCCGGGTGGGAGGTATCATTCAGTGCTTGCTGAGAGTGAAAGACAAAAGAAAAAGTGTCCGTGCATGTGCATGAGGATTCTTAAATGACCAAATACAAACAGGTACAAGGCGTGAATACCGATTGAAACTTCGAAAAAAAGAAAAGCCGCTCCGGTGTGTACGACCTCCGAAACGACTGTGTCTGTCTGCGATTCTTAGCAAGCACTGAATCCGGGTGCTCATTTCATGGTGCTCACACCCGGATTCTCTTTAAGGGGACACCCCTTATACCCCGTGGTAGATGTCAGTTTTGTAATCAGATTTTAAGGAGTGCTTACGTCCTGTTTTTTCTATGAACGCCAAGTCTTTGCCAGAAAGACTATTCTTTATTTCCTGTTATGAAGTAATCGCAGTATTCGCCGCCGTTTGCCAACGTCTGCTTTCTGTGCAGTACGCCGTGCTGAAGTGTAATCACCACTTCGTCAAGCTCGCAGAAAAGCGGCATCAGCTCGGAAACGTCGAGTTTTTTCGTATAGGCGCAGATAGGACAGCGGGTGATGCGGTAATAGCAGGCGCCATCATACGGCTGCCCGACAAAATCCACTTTGAATGAGGTCGGATAGAGCTTTTCTTTTTCGGGCGTATACCACTGGGCATATTTGACCACACTCTTTTTATTTTCCGCCTTGCCGCGGTCGGTATTCAGGTCTGTTTTGGCAAAATACCACTTGATATGGTAAAGCCATTTTGTCAAGCATACAGAATAAAAATCATTTTTCAAACTTCAAAGCCTTCTATCGCCATCATCGAAAACTGCAAGAGCAAGCATAAATTATTTTTTGAAAAAAACTTTTTCCAAATCTCTTGCATTTTCCATGCCGGTGTGCTATAATAACACTGTTATTGATAATGGCGTTATCGATGTGAAAGGAGCGGACAATGGCAAGTAAAGATCACTCTCTTGACAGCGGCATTGCACAAGCCGCATATAAAGAATTTCTTACCTGCGGCTTTCAGAAGGCTTCGCTCCACAAGATCGCCGAGAACGCCGGCGTCACGACCGGCGCCATCTACACGCGGTATCAGAATAAGGACGCACTGTTTGTCAGCCTCCTGCAAGGCTTTTTCAAAACGATGGAGGAAATGTTTTCGCCTGCCGAGCAGGAATACGAGCGGGCGAGGAAAAGCGCCCGGGCGGAGGATATTACCCGTGCCATCAACGTGGAGGAGGGCATCTATTTCCGCCTGCTGACCGAACATTATAACGACTGTACCCTGTTTTTCAGCCGCAGTGACGGAAGTTCGGTCGAGCGGATGCTAAAGGAGCTGATGGAGCGCAAAACAAAGCAAACCATTGATTTTTTCACCGAGGTCTACGGCAAAGCGCCGAACGAGGATGCAATCCGCCTGCTGATGGGTTCGCAGTTCTGGTATTTCCGGCAGCTGCTGGACGAACATCTCGAGGAAAATCAGATGTTTGCCTGCCTTCGGTCCATTCTCGACTTCTTCAACGCCGGCTGGCGGCAACTGTGCGACACGCTGAAATAAACAGCCGAAAGTTTCGGGCGGTTCCCACTCCGCCCGTTTCTTACGGCAAGCAGTTAGGCTCTGCTAACTAACAGAAAAGAGATAACCATGATAGATTTTGAATTTGAATTTCAATATGCGGAAGAAAAAACTCCGGTACTTCGACAGACCGCCGGAAGCATTCCGAAGGGACACTGTGTGGTGCTTTGCGGAAGCAGCGGATGCGGAAAATCTACGCTGCTCAGATGCATCAACGGGTTGATTCCGCAGTTTTATGAGGGAGAGTTAAAAGGTTTTTGCCATCTTGCAGGCAAAGACACCGACGGACTCAGCATCGGCGAGATCGGCGAGCTTGCGGCATCGGTGTTTCAGGATCCGAGAAGCCAGTTTTTCACCGTGAACAGCTCAAACGAAGTGGCTTTCGGACTTGAAAACCACGGTCTGCCGCAGGAAAAAATACGACAGAGAGTGGACGAAGCATTTCGCGTCTTTCACCTCGAGCGCCTGAAGGGCCGCAATGTTTACGAGCTGTCGAGCGGCGAGCGCCAACTTATTTCCATTCTTTCGGCGTGGGCAATGGATACGGACATTTTCCTTCTCGACGAGCCGACGGCAAACCTGGACTTTACGGCGACACAGCAGTTAAAAAATATTTTGCTTACGCTGAAAGCACAAGGCAAAACCCTCTTGATCAGCGAGCACCGGCTCTACTATCTTGCCGACATTGCCGACGAATTTTGGGTCATGGCAGACGGTGAAATCAGACACAAATACACTTCAGGGGATGCAAAGACACTTTCACAGGAGCAACTGCGTGCGCTCTGTCTGCGCACACTTAATCAGGAGAATATTCCCGTTCCGGAAAAAGCATCTCCGCCGAATGATGCGCCGCAGGCACTTACAGTTTCGGATGTGCGCTATACATACGGTGGAAAAGATAGAGCCATTCTCTCCGGCATGAGCTTTTCCGTCCGCGAGCATGAAATCGTCGGGTTGGTGGGCGCCAACGGCTGTGGAAAAACAACGATAGGTAAGGTGATTGCGGGGCTTTACCGTCCTTCCGGCGGCAGAATTGCGCTTTTCGGTAAGGCTCAAAAGCCCAAACAACTCCAAAAGAAAATTCTGTTCATCATGCAGGAAGCCGAGTTTCAGTTTTTCACAAATTCCGTTCTGAATGAACTGCAATACGGGCATACAATAACGCCGGAATTTGAAAAGCGAACGGAAGAAATCCTCAAAAACATGGGCATGTGGGAATGTCGTGACCGCCACCCGTTTTCACTGTCCGGCGGGCAGATGCAGAAGCTGACGCTGATGATGGCATACCTTTCCGACAAGCCTATCGTCGTGCTTGACGAGCCGACTGCGGGACAGGACGCCGAAAGCCTTGCGCGGTGCGCGGCGCTTATCCGCAAAATGAGCAAAGAAAAGACCGTCCTCATTATAACGCACGACCTCGAGCTGATTGCAGGTGCCTGCGACCGCTGCATCGGGCTGGCAGATGGGCGCGCCGAAACGGAATTTTCCGTGCGGTCGGTGCGGGAACTGCAAGCAGTGCGGCAGTATATGGAGCGTTTTTATCCTGCTGCTATTCCACCTAAAAAGAAGCACCGGGAGCTGTTTCACCCTGTGACAAAGCTGATCTTCTGGCTCGCTTTGCTGGTGGTGATATCCACCTCGGATAATCATCTCGTCTATGCCGCTTATACGGCGCTGATTCTTCTGACAGCCGTCGACGGTTGGCTCGGTACGGCACTCGCGGGCGGTGCGAGCTTCGCGGTGCTGTGGACGGCAAACGCACTGTTCCCGAACACTGTATTCTCGTTTATGCTGGTGCTGTTTCCGCGCATTATCGCCATCGGTATTTCCATGCGGACGCTCATCGGGCGCAATGAGGCGAGTAGGACATTGGCGGCACTGCGCAATCTGCACCTGCCAGAGCGTTTCATTATGATAGTCGCCGTGATATTCCGTTTCTTTCCGGTGCTGTCGGGGGACATGAAACTGCTGCGGCAATCGATACGCACACGTGGCGCATTTGTGACACCGTGGCAGAAGCTGCGGGCACTTCCGTCCTACATCGAAATTCTCACGGTTCCCATGGCTCTGCGCGTCATCCGCATTGCGGAAACGCTCTCTGCCTCCGCCGAGACGAGGGGCATCGACCTGAAGCGGCGAAAGAGCAATTATATCTCTCTTCGTTTCTCGGTGTGGGACGTTATGTTCTGCGCCCTTCTTGCGGCGGCGGTCGCCGTCGGCCTTATTGTGTGACAGCTGCCCCGCGTGGCTTTCAAAATAAAAAATACATTATATAAAAGGAGTTTTTACCCATGAAAACCGCAACTACAAACAAACTGAAAATCAAGGACATCATCACCGTTGTCCTGCTTTCGCTCATCAACGTCGTTATCTTCTTCGCCAGCTCGGTTTTATACGCCACGCCGATTACAATCATCCTCATGCCCGTTTTCTTCGCTCTGCTTGAGGGGGTCGTCTACTTTATCATCGGCACAAAGGTGAAAAAGCCCGGCGCAATTCTCATTTACAGCATCGTCCGCGCTATTATGGGCGGGTATCTGCCATATATCATACTCTTCATCCTCTCGGGCATCATCGCCGAGCTGATTATGTGGAAAACGAGCTACGGCAACGGCAAGGCGCTGACCGTCAGCTACATCATCAATCAGGTCTTTGCCGCCTTCGGCAGCACAATCATCCCCTACGCCATCGCCGCCAAAGCCATGGCTGACCAGGCAGTGTCCGACGGTCGCCAGGACAACATCCTGAAAGCTTCCGAGATTCTTCAGTCCTGGTGGTCGGTCGCACTGGTGGCAGGCGTGATCGTCGCCGCCTTTATCGGCGCCATGATCGGCAGACGTATCGTAAAGAAGCATCTTGCAGCGTAATTACATATCTGAGGAGTTATCCATGAACAAAACCTCTGAACAAAAGCGCTCCGCCGCCTCGTGGCTGATGGAGCTGGCACAAGGCAGGCGGGGCGAATATGCCCTGAGTATTTTCGCGGCGCTGCTCGGCGTCGCCTGCTCGCTTATAACGTATTTTATCATCATCAAAATCATCACCGCGTTGGTGAACGGCACGGCGGAGCTGTCCCGCTGTCTTGTACTCTGTGCGTGGATGGCGGGCTTCTGGGTGCTGCGCTATGTGCTGCACAGCGTGTCCACTTCGCTTTCCCACCATGCCACATTCTGTGTGCTTGCCAACACCCGCACACGGTTGCTCGACAAGCTGGCAACACTGCCGCTCGGCACCGTGCTTGACCGTTCCTCCGGCTCTTACAAAAACATCATCGTCGAGCGCGTCGATTCCATCGAAACGACGCTCGCCCATCTGCTGCCGGAAATGACCGCCAACATCGTCGGCGCGCTGGCGGTTCTCGTGGTACTGTTCGTCGAGGACTGGCGCATGGGACTTTCCATGTTTATCGTCCTGCCGCTCGGCATTCTCTGCTTTATGTCCATGTTCAGCGGCTACAATGAGAAGTTTCAGCGCACCGTCACCTCGACAAAAGCGCTCAACGACACCGCCGTGGAATACATCGGCGGCATTGAGGTCATAAAAGCTTTCGGGCAGTCGAAAACAAGCTATGCGAAGTTCGTTTCCGCCGCCAAAGAGGGCGCTGACTGCTTTATAGATTGGATGCGCGGCAGTCTGTTCGGTCAGGTCGCAGGCATGGCGATATTCCCCTCGACACTGCTCGGCATTCTGCCGGTGGGGTGTCTGCTCTATATGCACGGCACGCTCTCGGCGGAGACATTCCTTGCCGTCATCGTTCTGTCCTTCGGTGTCATGCAGCCGCTCATCACCGCCTTTTCCTATACCGACGATATCGCACAGGTGCGTACCATCGTCGGTGAGGTGGCGGAGGTGCTGTCGGGCGAGGATATGTATCGCCCAGAAAAAGCCGAAAAACTGCCCGCCGATTACTCCATCGAGCTGAAACATGTACGGTTTGCCTACCATGACAAGGAGGTACTGCACGGCGTCAGCCTGCGCATCGAACCGGGGACGGTCAATGCCCTTGTCGGTCCCTCCGGCAGTGGAAAATCCACCATTGCCCGGCTCGTCGCCTCTCTTTGGGATGTGAGGGACGGCGCGATAGAGCTCGGTGGCGTGGACATCCGCACCCTGCCGCTTGGGGAGTGCACAAAGCGCATTGCCTATGTGTCGCAGGACAACTATCTTTTTGACCTTTCTGTCATGGACAACATCCGCATGGGCAGAAAAGGTGCAAGCGACGAAGAAGTTATCGCCGCGGCGAAAAAGTGTGGCTGTCACGAATTTATCGTGAGCCTTGAAAACGGTTATCAGACTGTGTGCGGCGCGTCCGGCGGGCATCTTTCCGGTGGTGAGCGACAAAGAATTTCCATCGCCCGCGCCATGCTGAAAGATGCGCCCATTATCATTCTCGACGAGGCAACTTCTTATACAGACCCCGAAAATGAGGCGGTCATTCAGTCTGCACTGGCGCATCTTGTGCGCGGAAAGACGCTGCTCGTCATCGCGCATCGCCTTTCCACCATTGCGGATGCAGACCAAATCATCGTCGTAAACCACGGCAATATCGAAGCGACAGGCACGCAGGAAGAGCTTCTTGCCTCCTGCCCGCTCTACAAAACCATGTGGGAAGCCCATATCAGCGTAAAAGACAGCGGGGAGGTGGCGTAATGTTCCGTACACTGAAGAAATTCTTTGCTTTCTGCGGCAGGGAAAACCGAAAAATGTTTGTTACCTCAATCTGGCTTGGGGTTATCAGCGCCATCTGCTCTGCCATGCGCATTCCCGCCGCCGCCATTGTCATTCGGGCACTGCTCGAAAAGAATGTCACGACGGCGACGCTCTTTGCAAGCCTCGGGATGATTGTCGGTTCGCTGATCGTCACAATTGTCATCAATATGAAGTCAACAATGCTCCAGACCCGCGCGGGTTACCGCGCGTGCGCCAACAAACGCATTGAGATTGCCGAGCACCTGCGCTACTTGCCCATGGGGTGGTTCAACGACAACAGCCTCGGCGAGGTCACTTCCGTCACCACCAACACCATGGAGAACATGGCGAATGTCGCCACCCGCGTGGTCATGGTGACAACGCGCGGATTTCTGACCTCCGTCATCATTGCGGTCATGATGTTTCTTTTCGACCGGCGTATGGGACTTATCACGCTCGCGGGACTGATCGTTTTCTTTGCCGTCAATGCCGCCATGCAACGCGGCGAGCAGGCGCTTGCGCAGCGCAAATTCAATGCCGATGAGCGCCTGGTTGCAAAGGTGCTTGAATATGTGCAGGGCATTGCCGAGGTCAAAAACTTCGACCTGACCCGTGATTCCACCACACAGGTGCACGCCGCCGTGGAGGAGGCGCGCAAGGCTTCATTCGGAATGGAAATCCCGTCTGTGCTTTATATGCTGGCGCAGTTTGTCATCAACAAGCTCACCGGCATCGCCGTCTGTGCCGCCGCGATTGTATTTTATTTCGGCGGAACAATGGAACTTTCAAACTGCCTGCTCATGCTCATTTGTTCGTTTATCCTCTTTGAACAGCTTGACAGTGCGGGAAGCTTCTCATCTCTTTTCCGCTCCATCGACATCGGTGTGGACAAGGCAAATTCGATCCTTTCCGTAGAACCGATGGATATTGACGGCGAGGAGCTGACCTCCGAGCGCGAGGATATCGCCCTCTCCCATGTGAATTTCTCCTACGACAGCAAGCCCATCCTGCACGATGTATCGCTGTCCGTTCCGCAAAAAACCACTGTTGCGATAGTCGGCCCCTCCGGCAGCGGCAAAACAACGCTCTGCAACCTCATGGCGCGGTTCTGGGATGTGCAGGGCGGCAGTGTGAGCCTCGGCGGGCACGACGTGCGCGCGTACAGCTACGACAGCCTGATTCGGAACTTTTCCTTTGTGTTCCAAAGAACATATCTGTTCTCCGACACCATCGCCGACAACATCCGCTTCGGCAAGCCCGACGCAACGCTGGACGAGGTGAAAGCCGCCGCCCAAAAAGCCCGGTGTTATGATTTCATCATGGCTCTGCCGGAAGGCTTTGATACCGTTATCGGCGAGGGCGGCGCAACGCTTTCGGGCGGCGAACGCCAGAGAATTTCCATCGCACGCGCGATCATGAAGGACGCGCCCATCATCATTCTTGACGAGGCAACCGCCAATGTTGACCCCGAGAACGAAAAGGAGCTGATGGAAGCCGTTTCCGAGCTGACGCACAACAAAACCGTCATCATGATCGCTCATCGGCTCAAGACCGTTCGGAACGCTGACCGCATATTCGTCGTCGATCACGGCGAGATCGTCCAGCAGGGCACCCACGACGAGCTTGTGGCCGCAGACGGACTTTACCGTCGGTTCGTGGTCGAGCGTAAGCAGGCTGCCGGGTGGAAGGTCTGAAGCAGCGCAATCCGAAAAATACTATGAGAAGCCCGTATCAGCCATTGACCGATACGGGCTTCTCTGTTTTTTGTTTCACGTAATGGAATCGTCGCAGTATTCGCTGTCGATTGCCGCCGGCATGGTTCTCTGTCAAACAAGTCTTGTGTGCAGGGCGGCATAACGGATGACGAATGTGCCGAAAACGAGCAGCAGCGCAAGCGACAGCACCGTTTCTGTGATAAGAGAAAAAACATTCCCGTGGGAATCCGATTTTATAGTCGGGTTTCATTCTTTGAAATTTTAATCTTTTATTGGTTTTTTCTTTTTATACCCGCAGTCGCAGTACGGTCCGCCGGAGGCAAGGGTGTACTGCCGCACAAAATCCGTCACGCCGCCGGCTTCGCTCATGGTGTGGTCCAGACGGCACAGCGCGGGGGTTAGGTCATACAGCCCCAGCTTTTTCATCAGCACACAGATGCCGCATTTGGTGAACCGCCCTTCGTAGCCGCTGCCGTCCGGATATTCGTAAAATTCCATATTCCATGAGTAGGGGTTTCGGTCGGCGGCTCTCAGCGCGGCGGTGGCTTTCATTCCGGCAATGTCCTTTTCGGTGAATTTGCTCTTCCCGCTCCTGCGGCAGAACCATTTCATCGGTTTTGTCATCATGGCTTTTGCGTAATATTCCGTCAGTCGCTCCATATCAGGACGCTCCGGCATAGAGAGAATAAACGCACCGATCATCGCGCAATTGACAAGATTCATTTTGAATCGGTCGCCTTTTTCAAACTCCGGCAGCTCGGAGATGATTTCCCTGTATTTCGGCTTCGCTTTTTGCGTAATCGCTTTTGCCGTACCCGTATCATAGCCGAACACCGCTGTCAGCTGTTTTCGGAACGACGGCGCAAACAGAGCCCA